>NZ_JBSFDA010000068.1:0-50906 GCF_053593675.1 Streptomyces sp. NPDC002156
CCAGCCCCTCCGGCGTTTGAGGAGCGGGGGTTCGGGGGCGGAGCCCCCGAGGATGGGACGGGTAGGGGCGGCGGGGGCGAAGGAATCCATGCCGCACCCTCAGATCAGCAGGTCCTCCACCTGTGCCTCGCCCTCCCGGTACCGCCGCGCGATCTCCCCGCTGCAGTCGTCCGCCGTCCGCTGCAACCCCTGCCGCCGCCGCGAAACCTGCTGCTCGTACCCCACCAACCTCCCCATCGCCGCCGTAAGCTCCGGATCCGTACGCGCGTCCAGATCCGACAGCTCGACCTCGGCGAGCATCTCCGCCGCCAGCCGCCCGTACTCCTCGCTGTGCGGCGTCCCGAGCGTCACATGCCGGGCCGACGACCGCTGCCGCGCCGGCGCGTCCGTGAGGATCTCCGACAGCCGCTCGACGACCGACCCCTCCCCCACCGCGACCACGGACGTGGGCCCGCGCCGCGCCAGTTCCGCCCGCAGGATGTCGATGCGCCCCTGCAGCAGCCGCCGTACGTAACTGAGGTCGGCCTCGTCCCGCTGGGCGTCCCGGCGCAGGGCGCGCAACTCGGTCAGCCGCAGCACGGTCAGATCGTGCTCGGGCGGATCGGCGGCCAGCAACGAACCGATCGAAGCAGCCGGAGCGGCGGCGGCCGTATGAGGCCGCCCGGTACTCGGTGTGCTCATGTGCCTCTACCGTTCCCTCGACAGGCGAATGGGAGCATCGTGCCACCCCAAGTGGCCGCTATGTGACCGAGTGCCCCCGAACGGCCCCAGATGGGGGCTTAAGGATCAAAAAGAATCCCGCGACAGACCCACCACGTCGGCACGGCATGATGGACGCATGCGTGCAGTGGTGCAGAGGGTGGACGGCGCGAGTGTCGTCGTGGACGGTGAAGTGACCGGAGAGATCACGGGCGAGGGCCTGTGCGTCCTCGTCGGGGTCACGCACGAGGACACGAAGGAGAAGGCGGCCCAACTGGCCCGCAAACTCTGGTCGGTACGCATGCTCGCGGACGAGAAGTCGTGCTCCGACATCGACGCCCCGCTGCTCGTCATCAGCCAGTTCACCCTGTACGGCGACGCCCGCAAGGGCCGCCGCCCGACCTGGAACGCGGCAGCCCCGGGCGACGTCGCCGAGCCCTTGGTCGACGAGGTGGTCGCCCAACTCCGTTCCCTGGGCGCGACGGTGGCGACGGGCCGCTTCGGAGCGCAGATGCGGGTGAGCCTGACGAACGACGGCCCGTTCACCGTCCTGCTGGAGATGTAGGAGCAGTCGTACGGCTGCTACGGCTCGACCACGACCTCCTGCGCGGCCGCAGTCGTATCCGCGACCAGCCGCGCGTCCACCGCCACGTTCCGCTTCACCAGCGCCAGCGCGACCGGACCCAGCTCGTGATGCCGTACGGACGTCGTGATGAAGCCGATCTTGCGGCCGTCGGGCCCGTCGTCCGCGAGCCTCAACTCCGTGCCGGCCGGCGGCAGATGGACCTCGCTGCCGTCCAGGTGCAGGAAGACGAGCCGGCGCGGGGGCTTGCCCAGGTTCTGGACGCGGGCGACCGTCTCCTGCCCCCGGTAGCAGCCCTTCTGCAGATGCACCGCCGTGCCGATCCAGCCCAGCTCGTGCGGGATGGTCCGGTGGTCGGTCTCGAAGCCGAGGCGCGGCCGGTGCTGCTCGACCCGCAGCGCCTCGTACGCCAGCAGCCCCGCCGCAGGCCCGGCCTTCTCGGCGAACGACTCCAGTTCTGCACGCGGCAGGAAGAGATCACGCCCGTACGGGGTCTCCCGTACGGCGACACCGGCCGGAACCTCGGAGATCGCCCCCGCGGGGAGGTGGACGACGGCGAACTCATCTGTCCGGTCGGCGACTTCGACGCGGTAGAAGAACTTCATCGACTCCAGGTAGGCGATCAGCGCCTCCTGGGTGTCCGGCTCCACATGGGCCCAGGTGGTCGTGCCGTCGTCGACGAGATACAGGGCGTGCTCGATGTGACCGTGCGCCGACAGCACCAGCGCCTCGGTGGCCTCGCCCACGGGCAGGTCGCTGACGTGCTGGGTGAGCAGCAGATGCAGCCAGCTCAGCCGGTCGTCACCGGTGACGGTGATCACGCCGCGGTGGGAGAGGTCGACGAATCCGGTGCCCTCGGCGAGGGCACGCTGTTCGCGGAACAGTTCGCCGTAGTGGGCGGCGACGCCTTCGTCCACACCCTCGGCGGGGACGGCGCCGGGCAGGGACAGCAGAGGGCTCTTCATACGCACAAGCCTACGACTCGGTAGTTGAAACCTTGGCAGAGGAAGCCTTGGCGGCCTTCTGCGCGCAGTCCTCGCAGCGCCCGAAGATCGCGAAGTGCTTCATGTCGGTCTCGAACCCGAAGGTGTCCCGCAGCTTGGCGGTGAAGTCCGCGGCGACGGCGACATCCGTCTCGATCACGTTGTCGCAGTCGCGGCAGACGAGGTGGATGTGGTGGTGCCGGTCGGCAAGGTGGTAGGTCGGCGCACCGTGCCCGAGGTGGGCATGGCTGACCAGCCCCAGCTCCTCCAGCAGCTCCAGGGTCCGGTAGACCGTGGAGATGTTGACCCCCGACGCCGTCTTCCGCACTTCCACGAGGATGTCGTCGGGGCTCGCGTGCTCAAGGGTGTCCACGGCTTCGAGCACAAGCTGCCGCTGAGGGGTCAGCCGGTACCCGCGCTGCCTGAGGTCGCTCTTCCAATCGGTGCTCACCACACCACAGAGTCTAGGTCTACTTGAAGAAAGCGATCCCGTCGTCCGGCATGTCGTCCGGCAGGGCCTTCGCCCAGCGTTCGACGTCCTCCGGGGTGACGACCTTCTTCAGCTGGGCCGACATGTACGGGCGCAGCTCGACGTCCGGGGTCTGCTTCTCGCCGACCCACATCAGGTCGCTGTGTACGTACCCGTACAGGCGCTTGCCGCCGCTGTACGGCCCCGAGGCCGCCGTCCGTGCCACGGCGTCGGTCACGATGTCGATCTGGGGCTTCTTGGCGGCCAGCTCGCCGTACCAGACCTCGACGACACCGTCCTGGCGGACCATGACGACCTCGACCTTGCGGTCGGCGTCGATGCGCCAGTACCCGGACTCGGACTCCAGGGGCCTGACCTTGTTGCCGTCGGCGTCCAGCACCCACGAGTGGGAGTGGTACTCCAGGAAGTCACGTCCGTCGTGCGTGAAGGTGACCTCCTGCCCGAAGTTGCACTTCTCGGCACCGGGGAAGTCGTGGACGCCCGCGCCGGCCCACTTGCCGAGCAGGAAGACGAGCGGCACAAGGTCCTTGTGCAGGTCGGACGGGATCTCGATCATGAGCGGCGGTTCCTGCGATTCGTGGTGACGATGATCAGCGCTGACCCTGGTACAGCTTCTTGACCGTCAGACCGGCGAAGGCGAGAACGCCGACGGCGACCAGAACCAGCAGGGCTTCGAAGAATGCCTCAAGCACGGGGTGCTCCTCGGACGATCGGTTGTGTGCACAAGAGCCGGGCCCAAGCTTACGCGGCCTGGGCCCGGCTCTCTCGGCCAGGTGTCGGACGGTCGGATGCGCCGCGCTCAGCCGAGCAGCTGGGCCTGGAGGACCACCGTCTGCTGGAAGGGGACGGCCTCCGCGGTGCCCTTGCGGGACTGGACGATCAGCCCGAGGGTGTCACCCGCCGAGAGGTAGGCCGCGCGGACCTGCTCCGCGCCGTACGGCTTGGTCTCGGCGTAGGGGAAGGCCCGCACGTCGTCGACCGCCGCCTCCACCGGGAACTCCGCGTCCGTCTGCAGCGCGGAGGCGCCCTTGAGCGCGTACTTCGGAGCGTCGTAGCCGAAGATCTTCAGCCAGATGTCGTCCACCACGACCGCCGAGCCGAACCGCAGCAGATACACCGCGGTCCGGGTGCCGTCCGGGGTCGTCCAGCCACGCGCCGCGATATGCCGCAGGCCGTGGTCGACCAGGATCTGGTCGACCGTCTCCCGCTCGCCCTCGGACGCGTACGCCTCCAGGAACGTCTTCTTCGCCAGCCAGCCGTCCGTGCCGCGCAACGCGGCATCGTCCTTGGCTCCCTCGGGCGCAGGCAGGACGAGTTCGCGCAGGTCGGCGTAGTGCGCATTGGCCGCGTTCGCCTCGGCGAAGGGCGCCGGGCTGCCGGAGGGCAGCGGCGGCTTGACGAGCGTCGGGTAGTCCCACCGCCCGTCCGACTCCGTCGCCAGACCCGGTACGTCCGTCCGCTCCATCCGCGTGATGCCGTACGCCGCCGACGCCCCGACCGCCGCGAACACGACGACGGCGGCCGTCCAACGCAGGGCGGCACGCAGGACGCGGCGGTCCTTCTTCACCGGCTTCACCGGGGGCGGGGCGAGGGGCGGCGCCTCGGGCAGAGGGGGCAAGGAAGGCACCACAGGCACCGCGATCTCCTCAGCCTGCTCCGTGGCCTGCTGCTCGGTCATACCGCCTCCCCCGGCTCCGTGATGCGGTCGAGCTGCTCCTTCAGGAACAGCGCGATCGCCTTCGTGTCCATCGGCTTGATCCCGAACGCCCTCGTGGTGATCATGACGTTCCCCTCGTACGCGGAGCAGTACATCGCGTCGAGCTTCTCGTCGGCGTCCGTGGGCGGCAGGAAGCAACGCGCGTTCTTGTGGTCCTTGATCTCCGGCCCCTTGCGGAAGATCGCCATGGCGTCCAGGAACTCGTTCTGGTACGTGGCGAGGTCCCGCGCGGCCCCCTTGTCCATCTGGGACAGCGTGACGTCGACCGTGAAGGCCTGGGCTGCGTAGATGGAGGAGTTGGCCGCGTTCTCCGTGCTCAGGTAGCTGCGCATCACCATGCCGGTGATGTGCTGCTTGTCGATCTCCTTCTCCAGCCGCAGCCGCTGGGAGCGGGGCAGGTCCGCGAGCGCCTGCTTGCGCAGGGCGGTGGCCTGGCCTCCGCTGAGTTCGGCGTCGGAGCCGAACTCGTCCATGTCCGGGCCGCGTCCGTATCCACTGCTGCCGAACGGCAGCAGCATACCGCGCAGCCCCTTCGCCTCTACCGCCTCTACGGCCTTCTCGTCGTCGTCCGTGGCCTTCGGGAACCGCCAGACGGGCGGGCCCGCGTCACGATCGGCGCCCTGAACGGTGACGACGGTCCAGCCGACCCCGCCCGCGACGGCGAGGGCCAGCACCACGGAACCGGCGACGAGGGCCACACGGCCTCGCCGTACGCGCCGCTTCACCGGCGCCGGAGCGGCTTCGGCTTCGGCTTCAGGTGCGGATTCGAGGATTTCGGAGGCCGGGGAGGTCTCAGCGCTCTCAGCGCTCTCAGCGCTCTCCGGGGCCTCGGGGGTCTCGCTCACAGCCGTCCCGCCTGTCGTTCGGCCAGATCCAGGATCTTCCCCTTGGGGATCGGCTTGGTGCTGGAGATCCAGACCTCCATGGCGATGTCACCGCGCCAGGCGTGCGCCACGGCGCTGTAGACCGGCAGGTAGCCGGCCTCCCGCTCGGGCTCGGAGTAGACGTACGCCACGCCGTCGCCCGTGCCGCTGATGGGCCAGCCCCCGGAGCTCGACTGCTCGGCCCAGCCCGCCGCCGCGAGGGTCTCCTCCTGCCGGTACTGCACCAGCAGGATCGCGACGCTGTACGTGGTCCCCTCGGCCCAGCTCGTCACGGCCGCGCGGCGGAACTCGTCGCCGATGAGGTTCTTGAATATGTTGCCGGGCAGCCTGAACCCGTCCGCGTACTCGGAGAGCGACATCCAGCGGCCGTCGTCTCCGGCTTTGTAGGTGCCGTCCCGTGTCCCCTTGGGCCGCTTCAGGAGCAGCTTGCGCAGATCGCCGTCGGTCCTCACCTGCCGGTCCTGCGCGGCCGACAGCGGCTCGGGCCCCTCGCCCTTGGCCTGCGCGAGCACAGCCTGCGAGAGCGGGGGCAACGGGGTGGGCTCACGGTCGGCCTGTACGAGGTAACCGACGCAGGCCCCGGCGACCAGTCCGAGCACGACGGCACCGGCGATCAGCGACGCGGTACGTCTGCCACGCCCGGGTCTGCCTTCGGGTACTTCCACAACGTCCCCCACAACCTCTGAAGCGCGGAGTGCGTCACCGCGCGCACAGGAGACCCATGGCCAACGCCTTGGGTTGCAGGGAAGTTGATTACGATTCGGGCATGGCGAAGAAGCTCGTGATCAAGGTGACCGCGGGGGCCGACGCCCCCGAGCGCTGCTCCCAGGCGTTCACGGTGGCGGCGGTGGCCGTGGCCAGCGGGGTCGAGGTGTCCCTGTGGCTGACCGGGGAGTCGGCGTGGTTCGCGCTGCCGGGACGGGCCGCCGAGTTCGAGCTGCCGCACGCCGCGCCGCTGCCCGACCTGATCGACTCGGTCCTCGCGGCAGGCCGCCTCACCCTGTGCACCCAGTGCGCGGCCCGGCGGGACATCACCGAGAAGGACGTCATCGAGGGCGTACGGATCGCGGGCGCGCAGGTCTTCGTCCAGGAGGCGATGGCCGACGGTACGCAGGCCCTCGTGTACTAGAGCGAGTCGTCCCTGACAGCACCGACGAAGACGGCCCAGGCACCGGCCGCGAGCACAAGGGCGCCTCGACCGGGGTCCTTACTGTCCCGGACGGGGACGACGGCGGGGAGGTTGGGGGCGACTTCGACGCACTCGCCGCCGCTCGTGTTGCTGTAGCTGCTCTTGCGCCACGTCACGCCGGTCACGTCGATGGCTCGCACGGTACTTCCTCCAACAGCCGCAGGATGAACTCCCGCGACCCGGCCGGTGAGAGCGCCAGGTCACGCAACGAATCGTACCTACGTTGCAGCAGTT
This sequence comes from Streptomyces sp. NPDC002156, assembly GCF_053593675.1. Classification (NCBI taxonomy): domain Bacteria; kingdom Bacillati; phylum Actinomycetota; class Actinomycetes; order Kitasatosporales; family Streptomycetaceae; genus Streptomyces; species Streptomyces sp. NPDC002156. Next base: position 6,780 of record NZ_JBSFDA010000068.1, read on the forward strand.
CAACTGAGGCGTTTTCTTCGGTCAGTTCGCCGCGCAGATCGTTCTCGGTGTAGGCGACCGTACGGCCGTCCAGCAGCCGCAGGAACATCACCGCGGTGTTCATCAAGCCGTGCAGACCAACGCTGAATGGCAGTACCTGGAGGGCGATGTTCGGGCGGTCCGCAGCTTCCGCCAGGAACTCCAACTGCTCACGCCACGCCGTCAGATCACGCAGAGGCGTGCGCAGCACCGCCTCGGAGAGGATGGCGCGGAACGGGGGCGCGTCGTCACCCTCCAGCAGCTTCCGTCGCCCTGCGCGCGCCTCGACCTGCTGATCCAGCTCCTGACTCTTGATCCAGCCCACCGCGAGCGCTTCCCGCACATACCCGTCCGTCTGAAGCAGACCCGGCGGCGCACTCACCGCGTAATGCCACAAGCTCACCGCCTCGGCCTCCAGCATCATGTACCGCCGATACTGCTCCTTGAACTGCGTCGGATCCCCCACCGCCAGTTCCCACAAGGTGAGTACGAGCCCACCCGTCCCGTAATGCTGATCCAGCGCCTGGGCCACCTCAGGGCTCCCCAGCGTCGCCCCGCTCTCCAGCTTGCCGAACAGGGACGCGTCCCAGCCCAGTGTCTCCGCGAGCTGCCGCAGGCTCTCCCCGCGCTCGGCCCGGAGTAAGCGCAGCTCCTCCGCGAACCGTCGCCTGGGCTCCTGGCTCCGCCCGGTGATCACCCTTCTCGACGGCATCGGACTCCTCCTGTGGAATTTATGGAACTTGCGCCTCCAGGCGCCGAACAACCCCCGGTCAGCGGCGTTTTGGCCGCGCGGACGGGTCATGCTCACCTTGAACCCGAATACGCAGAGTAGTACAAACACCGCATTCCGTATAGAAGTTGGATGAAAGGAACGGCACCATGACCACCGAGCCGACGACATCCTTCGAGCCCGGCACCCTCGTCTACGACCCGGCCACGGACAGAGCGGGCGAGTACCGGGACACCATCGGCCCGTACGCGCTGCTGCGCCCCGTCGGCGGCGGCCGTGAGTGGCAGGCCCATCCGGCGTCGCTCACGGCAGCCACGCCCGAACAACGGCTGAGCGCCGGTGTGAGGGCCGCCAACGAGCGTGCCGTACGCGACACTTGGGGCCGCCCGCCCCAGCCGGTGTCCGGCTGCGACACGTGCGCCGAACTGGCTGGGCAGCGGCAGACCGCGCGGGCCGAGTCGGACGCCAGCGCGGTGACCGACGCCGACGTCCTGATGCGCAGGCACCAGCGGGCGGAGCACGGAGGGTGATGCGGCGGATCTTCCGGTACGTGGCGTACACGCTCGTGCAGGACCTCACCGCGTACCCGGAGTACTCCGCGCGCTGTGTCTCGGGGGAGGAGAAGGACTGCGGGGCGGAGTCCGGTATGCGGCCCGGGCCGGGGGAGGTCGAGGAGTGGCAGCGCAGGCACACCCAGGAGACCCGGCACACGCGCTACCGCCGGGTCTTCGCGGACTACGCGGTCATGGAGCCGGCCGAGGGGCCCGCCGGTCCGCCCCCGGGCCTGGAACCGGCGCGCATGACGCCGCCCGCACGCCACGACAGAGGTTCACCCGGTTGAGTTGATCCCCGGCGAACCCACCACTCCCCCGCATCCCGTCACTACGCTGATGCACTCACTCGTAACTGAAAGTGACCAATGGGGGCTCCATGCCGAAGCTTCGCCGTGTCGTAGCGTGGTTCATCGACTTCGCACTGGTGGTCGCGGGGGCCTCGGCCCTCGCCGTGCTCACCTTCCACCGCGTGTCCGCGCTCGTCACCGACGTGCCGGCCCTGGCGGCACGCGGCGGCCTGGAACTGCTCATGTCGCGCGGCGCCTTCATCGACGCGTCGGCGGAACTCGGTCTCGCGCTGTGGAACAAGTCGGTCCTGTACGTGGAGCAGGCCTTCGTCCTGCTGATCCTCGGCACGTTCCTCTACCAGTGGGCCGCACTGGCGTTCACGGGCAGCACCATCGGCAAGGCTCTGCTCGGCCTGAAGGTCGCCCCGGTCGCCCCGGTCGCCTTGGCCGCCCCGCGCCGTGCGCTTCTGCGGGCCGCGGTCACCACCACGGCGGACGTCGCCGTCTACGCGCTGGCCTGCGTCCTGCTGTTCGAGGGCCAGTTCGTGCTCTCGACGCTGGTCTGGGCGACGGCCGTGCTCTTCTTCGTCGGCAACGCCCTGCCCGTGCTCTCCCCCAGCCGCCGCTCCCTGGCCGACCGACTGGCGGGCACGGCCGTCACGGGGATCGAGTTCGGCCGCGGCAACCGGGGCTGATCAGGGTGTGGCCTGCGTCCACAGGCAGAAGGGGTGTCCCGACGGGTCCAGCAGGACTCGTACGTCCTCCTGGGGCTGGTACTCGTGGAGGCGGGCGCCCTCCGACACCGCCCTCGCCGTCTCCCCCGCCAGGTCGTCGACCTCGATGTCCAGGTGGAGCATCATCTGCTGGTCGCCGGGGTTTCGGGTGGGCCAGACCGGTGGGACGTACGCGCGTTCCGTCTCGAAGGCGAGGGAGATGCCCTCGGTGCCGGGCGGTGGGCCGATGAGCACCCAGTCGGGTTCCTCGCTGCGGATCTCGTAGCCGAGGAGGCGGAGGTAGAAGCCGGCCAGTTCGTGCGCGTCGTGCGCGTCCAGCACCACGGTGGACACTCTCGTACCCGTACGTCCCACAGGGGCCCTCCCCGTCTACTGCTGTCGCCGCTTCTTGCCGTCCAGCTCGTCCCACCACTCGTCGGACTTGGGGTCGCCGGACGGGTCGTCCCACCAGCGGTCGTCCGGGCCGCGGCGGTTGGCGGTCATCGCCGCCAGGGGCGGGATCACCATCGCCACCAGACACATGCCGACCGCCACCGGCATCGACCACAGGCGTACGACTGACCAGGCCAAGACGAAGAGCGTGATGCAGGTGCCCATCATGGCGAAGTACACGTGCCGGCGACGTGCGTACATACGTCCAGGGTAGGCCCGTACACGGGGAACATGGCGAAGGGCCGTACCCCGGAACCTACGGGGTACGGCCCTTCGGACACCGGGTGTCAGACGGCGATCGCGACCTCGGCGAGGCCGCCCGTCTGGGCGACGACCGTGCGGTCCGCCGTGCCGCCGGGGACGAGGGCCCGGACGGTCCACGTGCCCTCGGCCGCGTAGAAGCGGAACTGTCCGGTCGCCGAGGTCGGGACCTCGGCGGTGAACTCGCCGGTCGAGTCCAGCAGGCGGACGTATCCGACCACCGGCTCGCCGTCGCGGGTCACCTGACCCTGGATCGTGGTCTCACCGGGCTTGATCGTCGAGGCGTCCGGGCCGCCGGCCTTCGCTCCACACATGTCTTACTCCAAGAGGGGTCTGACCGGACGGCAGGAAGGCCGGTCGGGGTGTACGGGGTTCGCTTACTTGTTGGCGCCGAGCTCGATCGGTACGCCGACCAGGCTGCCGTACTCGGTCCAGGAGCCGTCGTAGTTCTTGACGTTCTCCACGCCGAGCAGCTCGTGCAGGACGAACCAGGTGAGCGCGGAACGCTCACCGATGCGGCAGTACGCGATGGTGTCCTTGGCGAGGTCCACCTGCTCGTCGGCGTAGAGCTCCTTCAGCTCGTCGTCCGACTTGAAGGTGCCGTCGTCGTTGGCGTTCTTCGACCACGGGATGTTGCGGGCGGACGGGACGTGGCCCGGACGCTGCGACTGCTCCTGCGGGAGGTGGGCAGGCGCGAGCAGCTTGCCGCTGAACTCGTCGGGCGAGCGGACGTCGACCAGGTTCTGCGAGCCGATCGCGGCGACCACGTCGTCGCGGAAGGCACGGATGGACTTGTCCTGCGGCTTGGCCTTGTAGTCCGTGGCGGGACGCGAGGGGACCTCTTCCACGAGCTCGCGGGCGTCCAGCTCCCACTTCTTGCGGCCGCCGTCGAGCAGCTTGACGCTGTCGTGGCCGTACAGCTTGAAGTACCAGTAGGCGTACGAGGCGAACCAGTTGTTGTTGCCGCCGTAGAGGACGACCAGGGTGTCGTTGCCGATGCCCTTCGCCGAGAGGAGCTTCTCGAAGCCCTCCTGGTCGATGAAGTCACGGCGGACCGGGTCCTGGAGGTCCTTGGTCCAGTCGATCCGGATGGCGTTGCGGATGTGGTTCTTCTCGTAGGCGGACGTGTCCTCGTCCACCTCGACGATGGCGATGTCGGCGTTGTCGAGGTTGGCCTCGACCCAGTCGGCGTCGACCAGTACGTCGCTGCGGCTCATGCTGTTTCTCCTCCGGGGCAGTTGCGGGGGCAGGTGTGGCAGGGGGTGCGACTGGCGCACAGGGCCCTTGGGTGAGGGCGCCGGGGATACGGAAGGGGGGCGGGCCGTTGAGGCCGCGCGCTTCCGCTCAGAAAGGGCGACAGAGCATGGCGGCGACGCGGCACAGGTCTACTGCCCGCCGCTTCGTGAGGTCCGCCTGTCGCTGCATAGCGTCGATCGTAGGGACGGATTGCCGGGGATGTCACCGGCATGTCGCATGGTGAGATGCGATCGTCCACAATGTGGGATACGAGGGGGGAGGGGTGCCCTCGCCGCAGGGGTGCGGGCCGAGGCGGCGGGCATGCGCCCATCACCCATCTGCTGTACGGACGGTCCCGTCTCGCCAGTTGGACGCCCTCGTCCCGGGCGGCAGTTGTCGGCCTGACGCGTCCTACCCCGCCAGGCTGACGTTCGAACCCTTCACCGAGATGTCCACACCGGTCTTCCCCGCCTCGACCGAGTCCAGCTCGATGCCGCCGGGCAGGCCCTCGATCTTCTGCTCGAAGTCGGCGATCGACTGGACCTCGGCGTCGGCGAGCTGGACGTCGGCGTCCAGGCTGGGGATCGAGTCGGCGCGCACCCGGACGGTGTTCCCGTCGACGACGGTGACGCTGCTGAGCAGGTACACGGGCTGCTTCAGGGTGCTCACCTCGACGGCGACCTTGATCTTGCCGTTGCCGCCGTCGGAGAGGCCGACGACCTTCGCGGTGATGCCCAGCGGCAGCTGGGTCTCCTGCGCGTTGGCGGCCTTGAGGAGCTGGTCGTAGGAGATCGTCGCGCTGCCGGTGGCGGTGGCCGCGGTGGCGGAGCTGTAGTCGCCGGTGAACTCGACGCCGCGCATCTGGGCGGTCAGGTCGTCGATGCGGATGTTCTGGCCGGAGACCCCGGTGGCGGCCTCGTAGTCCTTGATGCCGACCTCGACGTCGTCCAGTTCCCCGCCGGCGACCTGGGTGAGGAAGGGGAAGCCCTTGATCGACACGTCCGGGGTGGTGGCCAGACCCTCGCTGACCTTGAGGCGGTCCGCGACCTCGTCCTCCGCGAAGCCGACGGCGACGCGGTCGGCGATCACGAAGAGGCCGCCGAGGACGACGGCCACGATGAGGAGAATTCGGAATGCACGCATGCTCGCGACGGTACCCGGGGGCGGGCGCGGTAGGGGGCGGGGTGCGGAGGTTGTAGATCAGGTGTGACGTTTCCCCAGCGCCGCCAGCGCCGCCAGCGCCACCGGGACGCGGTCCAGCACCGGGAACGGCACGAGGCCGTAGTGGTAGAAGTCCACGGCGTCCGCACCGCCCGGCCCGGTGGCCGCGATGGTCTTGGCCGCGAGGTGCTCGGCGGAGGTGGTGTCGGGGGCTCCCGGCCGCAGCACCACGCGCAGGGCGCAGGAGTCGGGGAGTACGTCCCGATAGGCGGCGGTGTCGGCCGCGACCCGCTCGGCGTCCCGCGCGTACGCGAGGACCACGTATCCGGGGACCACCGCGCCGACCGCCGCCGGGTCGACCCCGATCCGCCAGGCCTCGTCGACGGCGAGGGCGCCTGTCGGACGGCCGTCCGCGTAGCCCTTGACCGCACCGGCCAGATCGAGGAAGAGCAGCTGGGAACCCTCGTCGGCGACTGCGTCGGCGACGGTCGCCGCCAGCGAGGTGACGGTGGCGAGGCGGGTACGGACGTAGGCGGAGAGGGGGGCGGGGAGCGCGTCGATGGCCGTCAGCTCGGCGAGGTGCGGATCCGCGCCGTCCAGCACCCGGCCGACCAGCCGTGCGGCCTCGGTGCGGGCCGCGTCCGGGTCGGCTCCCGCGGCCCTGGCCCGGGCCGCGCAGTGGGCGCAGAAGCACAGGCCCAGGAGGAAGTCCTCCAGCGAGCCCAGGGGGACGAAGCTGCGTTCGTGGTGGTAGCCGTGGCCGAAGGTGCCGTAGTGCAGGGACTCGGCGACCACCGCGTCCACGCCCTGGCGGGCCACCGCGCGGGCCAGGGCGAGGGCGTACGCCCTTACGTCGGGGTGGGCCGGGCACAGGTCGGCCGGGGCGGCCCGGTCGCCGAAGCAGTTCTGCTGGGTGACGTCGGGGTGGGCCAGGCCGAGGGTGGTGTTGTGCAGGAAGACGGTCCAGCCGTGCAGCGCGGCTCCCCGCTCGGCCGTCAGTCGCCGTATCTCGTGGAGCGGCTCCTCCGCCGCCCCCGGCTGCGTGGGCGGGGCCAGACGCAGCCCTTCGAACAGGTCGGCGGGCGGGACGAAGTGGGCGCCGTCCCCGCGCAGGGTGACCCGGGCCGGGCCGTGCGGGGTGACGTCGCGGGCGCGGTGGTAGGCGGCGGCGACGGTGAGGGTGTCGCAGCCGTAGGTGTTCAGGACGCGGTCCAGGACGGTGGTGGGGCCCTCGGCTCGTAGGTCCTCCACGAAGACGTACGCGGACGCCGGGGGCGTCGGGGGCGTCGGGGGCGTCGGGGGCGTCGGGGGCGTCGGGGGCGTCGGGGGCGCCGTGGCCGTCGGGGGCGCCATGGACGCCGAAGGAGTCTGGGGCGCCGCAGGAGTCTGGGGCGCCGCAGGAGTCGCGGACACCGCAGGAGTCGCGGACGTCATTGGAGTCGAGGGCGTCGGCGGCGGCGTCGTCGGCGAATCCATCGTGCGGCTCCTTCGGGGGCTCAGTGGCCGTTGTCCTTGTCCCTGGCTCGGGAGGAGCCGAGGACGTGGGAGATCTCCAGGCCGGTCCGGACGACCATCGGGCCGACCTCGCGGACCCGGGTCGGCGTCATCCGGGTGGTGAGGCCGGAGACGCTGACCGCCCCGACCGCCGCGTCGGTGTGGTCGAAGACCGGCGCGGCCACGCACCGCACCTCCGGCTCGTTCTCGCGGTCGTCGATGGCGTAGCCCTCGCGCCGGACCCGGTCCAGTTCGGCGCGCAGGCGTTGCGGGTCGGTCGTCGTGTGCGGGGTGACCGGGGGCATCCCGGCGGCGACCACGACCTGGAACTCCTCCTCGCCCAGCCAGGCGAGGATCGCCTTGCCCACGGCCGTGCGGTACGCGGGAACCCGGCTGCCGACCCGGGACGCCATCCGGACGTTGGTCTCGTTCTCCACCTTGTCGATGTAGACGATGTCCGGCGGCTGGTAGACGACGAGATGGCAGGTCTCCCCGACCGCGTGCTGGAGCAGCCGCAGCGGTTCCGTCGCCACGGTCCGCAGATCCAGCGAGGACAGATAGGACTGGCCGAGCCGCAGCGTGCCGTGGCCGAGCCGGAACCAGCCCGTCTCGCGGTCGCGGACCAGCAGGTCGGCGTCGATGAGGGGGGCGGCCAGCCGGAGCACCGTGCTCTTGTTGATGGCGAGATCCTCGGCGAGCCGGGTGAGCGAGATGCCCCGGCCGGGGCCCGCGTGGTCGCGCACGTGCTCCAGGACGGTGAGCGCGCGGCGCAGCGACGAGGACTGGTTGCGGCGGGCCGGCGAGCCCGGGGTCGGGGTGTCGGTCATGTCGTACTCCTCGGCAGCAGTCCGCGGGCGACCGTGTCGCGGGCGGCGGCCAGGTGGCGTCCTGCGCGGGCGAGCGAGATCTCGTGGTGGCCGGGGAAGAGGGCGTCGACGTCCAGGGCCGCCAGCCTGGTCAGACTCGCCGCGTACTCGGGTACTCGGCAGTCGTGCAGATTCTGGAGGGAGATACGGCCTCCGGTGAAGACGCAGTCCCCGGAGAAGAGGGCGGTGTAGTCCGGGGTGCGCAGGTGGTAGCAGGTGTGGCCGTCGGCGTGGCCCGGTGTCGCGATCGCGCGCAGTACGACCCCGCCGCCGAGGTCGATCTCCTCGTCGTCGGCGATGGCCTCGACCGTGGGGCAGGGGGTGAAGGTGTAGTCGGGTGGGTAGTAGCCGGCGGCCTTGCCCTTGTCGAGGCTGATGCCCTTCTCGTCGCCGGTCGCGATCCAGTGCGTGGCGGCTGCGCCGGCTCGTACGTTCAACTCGGGCCAGCGGGTGGCTAGTTCGGCTGCGCCGCCTGCGTGGTCGGCGTGGGCGTGGGTGAGGAGGAGGTGGTGCGGTTGGTCCAGGTCCAGGTCCAGGGGGAGGGGTGTGTTTCCTGCTCCTGCGTCGATCAGGGCGGTGTGCCTGGCGCCCTGTACGAGGTAGGCGTGGCAGTCCAGGGGGTCGGTCAGGTCGAAACCGTATGCTCCGCTGGCTACCAGGGTTACGTGGGGGGTCAGGCGCATGTGGGGGGCCTTTCCGATGGTGGGCGGGTGCGGGTGCGTTGTGGCTGGTCGCGCCCCGCGGCGGAGCCGCAAATAGACACAGCCCCGCGCCCCTTAAGGGTCGCTATCACCACCCTCGTTACCAGTTCCACCTCTTTCACCTCCACCGACTCCTCCGCCGCGTGTGCGTCCTCCACCCTTCCCGGGCCGAAGACCACCGACGGGATCCCGGCGCCCGCCAGCTTGCTGGCGTCCGTGCCGAAAGGCATGCCCTGTACCTCGTACGGGTGGCCGTGTTCGCGGAGCGCCTCGCACAACGCGGTGACGATGTCCGCGTCGGATGCCGTTTCCAGGGCCGGGTCCACCGTGAACGGTGGGTCCACCTCGGCGCCCAGGGCGGCCAGTTCGGTCCGGTCGGCCTGCCAGACGGTGTCCAGGTCTTCGCCCGGAAGGGTGCGGCGGTCGATGTCCGCCTCGCACACTCCCGGGATCGTGTTGGGGCCCGTGCCGCCCCGGATACGGGTGACCGTGCGGGTCGCCGGGCCGAGGAGGAGGTGGGGAGGGGCAGTTGGGGCGTGGGCGGCCAGGTGGGCGATGACCGGCGCCATCAGCGTGATCGCGTTCACCGCCTCCTCGGGGCGTGAACTGTGTCCGGCCCGGCCCCTCGTACGGACCGTGTAGCGCACGACCCCCTTGTGCGCGACCGCCGGGACCAGTCCCGTCGGTTCGCCTACGATCGCGCCCACAACCGCGCGGTCGGCCAGCGTCTCCAGCAAGTGCAGGACACCCCGGTACGCGTGCTCCTCGTCGCAGACCCCCGCCAGTACGACCGTGCGCGGCGGCGGCTCCCCTGCCGCGAGTTCGGCGACGGCCAGCATGAACGCCGCCAGCGGGCCCTTCGCGTCGCAGGCGCCGCGCCCGTACAGCCGGCCGTCCCGGATCTCCCCCGCGTACGGGTCGACGGTCATGCCGTCCGTCTCCACCGTGTCGAGGTGGGACTCCAGCAGGACCGCCTCCGCGCTCCGGCCCGGCACGACGGCCACGACGTTGTGGCGGCCCGGCAGGACCTCGTACAACTCGGCCCGTACGCCCCGCTGTCGCAGCCAGTCCCGGACGTACTCCGCGACGGCCGTCTCACCTCCGTCGCCCGGCCCGCCACGGGGGTTGACGCTCGGGATGCGCACCAGGTCCCGCAGCAACCCCTCGACCTCCGTCGTCATGTACGGCGCTCCCTCGCGTACACCAGCAGCAGACCCATGATCAGCAGGCCGAGGACCACCTGCCGTACGCCCTCCGAGAGGTTCCAGGAGGTGAGGAGTGCGGTCAGGAGGGTGAGGAGGAGGGCACCGCCGACCGTGCCGAGGAGGTGGCCACGTCCGCCGAGGATGGAGGTGCCGCCCAGCACCACCGAGGCGATCGACAGGAGCTGGTACGGGTTTCCCATGGTCAGCGAGCTGGTGCCGGTGAAGCCGAGCAACACCAGGCCCGCCACTCCCGCCAGCACCGCGCAGGCCGTGTACGCGATGAACGCCGTCGTGACCAGTGGCACCCCGGACGCCCTGGCCGCGTCCTCGCCGGCGCCGAGCGCGAAGGCGTACCGGCCCGTGCGGGACATGTGCAGCAGCCAGAACGCGGCGGCCGTGAGCGCCAGCCACAGCACGAACGCCCAAGGGACGCCGAAGAGGCGGTCGTTGGCCAGCGCGTCCAGCAGCGGCACCTGGGCCGAGCTGGGCGAACCGTCCGTGTACACCAGCAGGGCACCGGCCAGGATCGTGCCGCTGGCGAGGGTCATCACCATCGGCGGCACCCGCAGCCACACCACACCGGCCGCGTTCACCGCACCGACCAGCGCGCACAGCAGCAGCGCCACCGCGATGCCCGTCGCGCCGCCGCCCGTACCGGAGGCGACCTTGGCGCACACCACCGCCGACAGGGCGACCACGCCCGACACCGACAGGTCGATGCCGCTCATCATGACGACGAGGGTCTGGCCGACTGCGACGATGCCCAGGAACGACGCCGTCTGCACCAGGTAGCGGAAGTTGGCGAGGCTGTCGAAGCCGTCCGCGAACAGGACGGCCGCGAGCCAGGTGACCCCGAGCACGCCGAACGCCCAGGCCGCACGACTCCCGCGCAGCGCGGCCACCGATACAGCAAGGCTGCTCATACGGCCGCCTCCCTCGTGAGGTACGTCTTCAGGGCGAGCGCGACGACGAGGATCACGCCCTGCGCGACGAGTTGGTAGAACGGCGAGATGCCGGTGAAGAGCAGCAGGTTGGTCAGCAGGCCGATCACCAGTGCTCCCAGCACCGTGCCGCGCATCCGGCCGACCCCGCCGAAGAAGCTGATGCCGCCGAGTACGGCGGCGGCGATGGAGTTGAGGGTGTACGGGGCGCCGATCGTCGGATCCGCCGAACCGGTCTGGACGGCCAGTCCGATCCCGGCGAGCCCGGTGAACGCGCCGGCCAGCGCGTACCCCGAGATCTTCACCGCCCGGGTGTGCAGACCGCTGGCGTAGGCGCCGTACTCGTTGCCGCCTACGGCGTAGAGCGCGAGGCCGTGGCGAGTCGTGCGCAGGAGTTTCCAGCCGACGAGCACTACGGCTACGGCCACTGCGGGCAGCGCGACCCCGTTCCAGCCGTTGTTGTACGCGTCGACCAGGCCGCCGGGCACCGTCCCGCCCGGTTGGGGCAGCACCACGAGGGTGACCCCGCCCCAGAGGAACGACGCGGCGAGCGTCACGACGATCGGGGGCAGTCCGGCGTACGCGACGAGCGTGCCGTTGACGGCTCCGGCGGCGACGGCGACGAGGAGTGCGAGTGCAGCCGCCGTGATCACTCCGCCCGTGCCCTGGGCGTCGTACGTCGCGAACACGGCCATGGCGAGGCCGAGCACCGCGCCCAGCGACAGGTCGATCCCGCCGAGCAGCATGACCGTCGTCTGTCCGGCCGCCGCCAGGATCAGGGGCAGGAACTGGGCGGACAGGATGGTGATCGACGCGGGGGTGAGGAGAGTCGAGTCGTAGTGCTGGTAGGCGACCAGCAGCACGAGCAGCAGGGCGGCCAGGGCGAGGAGGTCGGTGTTGCCGCGCGCGGCACCCGCGATGCGCTCACGCACGGACCACGCTCCCGGTGCCGTCGGCAGTAGTGCCCATGACGGACGCCCTGACCAGGCGTTCCTCGGTCAGCTCGGGTCCGCTGAGGCGGTCGACGACCGTCCCCTCGTACAGGACGGCGACCTCGTCGCACAGGCCGACCAGTTCCATGGTGTCTCCGGAGGTGACGAGCACCGCGAGGCCGTCGTCGGCCAGGCGGCGCAGCAGATGGTAGATCTCGCGCTTCGTCCCGATGTCGATGCCCCGGGTCGGCTCGGCGAGCAGCAGGACACGGGGTCCGGTCGGCAGCCACTTGGCCAGCGCGACCTTCTGCTGGTTGCCGCCGGAGAGCCGCCGTACCTCCTGGGTCGGGGAAGCCGCCTTCACCTGCAGCCGCCCAATCAACTCCTCGACCAGTGCGGCCTCGGCGCCCCGCGAGACGGTGGTGAGCCGCCGGGCCGGGGCGAGTTCGCGCATGCTGGGCAGTACGAGGTTGTCGCGCACGCTGCGTACGGTGTGGACGCCCTCGATCTTGCGGTCCTCGGGCACGTACGCGATCCGGTGCCGGATGGCGTCCCGGGGAGAGGCGAGGCGGACCGGACGGCCGTCGTGGGTGACACTCCCGGTGTGCCGGACCAGCCCGAACAGGGCCCGCAGCACCTCGCGTTGGCCCTGCCCCTGGAGGCCGCCGAGTCCGGTGATCCGCCCGGGGACGAGGTCGAGGTCGATGCCGGAGCAGGCTCGGGGGACGGTGAGACCACGGACCTGGAGGAGGGGTTCGGGGGCGCTGACGGAGCCGGGGGGTGCGGTGGACGCCCGCGCGCCGGTCGCCGGCGCACCGGGCAAGGCAGCAGGCCCTCCGCCCGGAGTGGCGGCCAGGGCGGCCTCCCCGTCCGTGCCGCCCGCGGCGGACGGACCTCGGGGGCCTGCGCCGGCCGCCCAGACCGTCGCCGCTCCACAACCCGCCTTCGGCGGAAACAGGTCCGACAGTTCCCGTCCCACCATCAGCCGTACGACGTCGTCGTGATCCGTATCCTCCCGCTCCCGCGTCGCGGTGACCGCCCCGTCCTTCAGGACCGTCAACCGGTCGCTGATGGCGAAGAGTTCGGCCATGCGATGGCTCACGAAGATCGCCGAGCCGCCCCCCTCACGCAGCTCACGAACGACCCGGAACACGGCGGCCACCTGGTCCTCGTCCAGTGCCGAGGTGGCCTCGTCGAGGATGAGGAGGCGGGGGTCGCCCGCCAACGCCTTTGCCAGTTCGACCAGTTGCTGCCGGCCCAGGGGCAGCCGGCCGGCCCGGGTGCGCGGGTCGACGTCCAGGCCGACCCGCGCGAGCAACGGCTCGGCGCGGGCCGCGAGGTCCCGGGCCCGGACCAGGCCCCGCCGGGAGGGCCAGGATCCGAGGAAGACGTTCTCCGCGACGCTCTGGTGCGGGTTGAGGCTCAGCTCCTGGTGCACGGAGCCGATCCCGGCGGCCCGGGCGCGGTGGGGAGACCACGCCCGGGCGACCGGGGCGCCGTCGAAGACGACGCGGCCCGAGTCCGGTGTCAGGAGCCCGGTGATCAGGGAGAGCACGGTGGACTTGCCGGCGCCGTTCTCCCCGACCAGCGCCAGCACCTCCCCGGGCCCGACCTCGAAACTCACGTCCGTGAGCACCCGGTTGCCCGCGAACGACTTCGACACCTTCTCCACGCTCAGCAGCGCCACGGTCGTCACCCGCTCACTTGCCGATGAGCTTGTCGATCTCGGACTGGGAGATGTCGTTGATCGGGTAGGAGTCGTCCGGCTGGTCCGGCTTGGCGTACTGGGTGAGGTTGTCGTCGGTGATCTCGGGCAGCGGGACGGTGATGTCCTGCGGGACGGACGTGCCCTCCCGCTTGGCTATCGCCGCCTCCAGGGCGATCACGGACAGGTAGTTGGGCTGGGCGGTGGCGATGGAGGAGAAACCTTCCTTCTGCTTGCTCTGCCACAGCTTCAGGAAGCCGTTGTAGTTCTCGCCGGTGATCGGGACGAGCTTCTTGTCCTGCTTGACCAGCGTCTGGAGCGCCGCCGCCGACAGCGCCCCACCCTGCGAGAACACGCCGTCGATGTCCGAGTGGGCGGAGTAGGCGGAGGCGAAGGCCTGTGCGGCCGGGGCGAGGTTGTACTCGCTGTGCACATTGCTGACGATCTTGATGTCCGGGTACTTCTTGAACACCGCCTCGGCGCCCGACCAGCGGTCCTCGCTCACCGCGACCCCGGCGGGCCCGTTCATGGCGATGATGCTGCCCTTGCCGTCCAGCTTCTTCGCCAGCCAGGTGGCCATCATCGCGCCCCAGGCCTTCTGGTCCGTCCCGACCCGGATCACCTTCGTGCTGGTCGGGAGGGAGTCGAAGGCCACGACCGTGATCCCGGCGGCGACAGCCTGCTCAAGCGCCGGGTTCAACGCGGTGGACGAGCCCGCGTCGACGAGGATCACGTCGTACTTCTGCTGGATCATGGCGCGGATCTGCGCGATCTGCTGCGAGGTGTCGCCGTTGGCGTTGAACGTCTCGAACGCCGACACCTTCCCGCTCGACTTCAGCTTGTCCACGTCGGTCTGCAGCATCTTCAGCGTCTGCTGCATCCACGACGGGGTGAGGTAGATGGTCGACCAGCCGACCTTGAGGTTCTTGGCCTGCGCGGCGCCCGAGGCACTGTCACTGGCGCCGGCGGCGGTGTCGCTGTCGGACTGGACGTTGCACGCGGCGACGCCGGCCAGCGCACAGAGGGTGGCGGCGACCGCCACCGCACCGCGTACGGAACGTGCGTTCATCGAAGTTCCTCGAATCCCTCGAAGGGTGTCCGGGCCCGTCGAAGGGCCCGGATGACGGGTGAGTGGGGGTGAGGACCGGTCTGTTGAGAGGGGAACGTAGGAGGTACGCACAGCCGAGCACTACATCTGCAATACAAAATTTCGCATTGCACAACACACGTGCTCGGAGGGACTGTTGGCGGGACTGCTCGGGCATGCAAAAAGGCGGACCCGAAGCGCCGAACGCTCCAGATCCGCCTCCGATCCGCCCCGCCGGGCAGTCGGCTCCTCAGGTCCTCAGGTCAACGCCCGCCCGACCAGATACACCGCCGGAGCAGCCGCCGCCAACGGCAGCGCAACCCCGGCCGTGAAGTGCACGAACCGCGACGGGTAGTCGTAGCTGGCCACCCGGTGTCCGACGAGCGCGCAGACGCCCGCCGCCACCCCGAGGAACGCGCCCTCACCGCCCAGCCCCGTCATCCCGCCGACCGCGACCCCGGCCCCCGCGGCCGCCAGCAGGGCGACGGCCACCGAGGCGGCCGTCGGCAACGGCAGCGCACGAGCGAGTACGGCCACGGCGACCGCGGCCGCCCCGACGCTCACCGCGTCCGGGTCCGCCGCGAGGTGACCGGCCGCGATGATCGTCAGCGCCGCCGAGGCGACCGTCGCCATCAGGCCGGACATCCGGGTGTCCGGATCCGCGTGGGACCGGAGCTGCAGGACCAGGGTCAGCAGGACCCAGACAGCGAGCGTGCCGAGGATCGCCGCAGGACCGTTCTCGCGCCCCGCCGCCAGCAGCGCCACGTCCGCCGTGAGCCCGCCCGCGAAGGCGAGGGCGATGCCCTGCCGGGCCGGCCACATGCCGTTCAGCCGGAACCAGCCGGCCGCGGTCACCGCCTGGAGGACGACGAGCGGCACGACCAGCGCGTACGACCCGATGGCCGCCGTACCGGACAGGAGCAGTCCCAGCACCGCCGTGAGGGCGGCGGGCTGCATCCCGGGCTCGATGATCGGCGAACGTCCTTCGAGGCGGGCCCGCTGCGCGTCGGTGATCCGGGCGTTGCCCGCGACCGTGGCAGGCCCGTACCCGGCGGTGTCCCCGGCAGCGTTCTGCGGCGGCAGGTACGGAGTCTCCGGCGCCTCGGCCACCGCGGCCGGGGCAACCTGGGGAGCCTGCACCGGGGCCTGCATCTGGGTCTCCCAGGTCTGGCCCTGCCACTGCTGCGTGTACTGCTGCGCCTGCGCCTCGTCGTACGCCTGCTGCTGCCCGGGCCAGGCCTGCGCCTGGGGCTGCTGTTGCTGCTGTTGTTGGTGCTGCTGCTGATACGGGTCGTAACCCTGGTTCTGGGTCTGGTTCTGGTTCTGGTACGCGTCGCCGTACTGGCCGTCGTACTGACCGTCGTACTGCTGCCCATACGGCTGCTGCTGGTCGCTCATAGCCCTGCGCTCACCCTCCTGCGAACGGCGGGAGCACCTCGACCGTGCCGCCCTCGGCCAGCCGTACCGTCTCATGTTCGCGGGTGCCCACGGGGTCACCGTCGATGAGGAACGAGCATCGGCGCAGGACGCGGACGAGTTCGCCGGGGTGTCGCTCGCGGACCTCGTCGAGCGCCTCGGCGAGGGTGGCCGCGTCGTACGGCTCCTCGGCGACCCCGGCCGCGGCCTTCGCGGCGGCCCAGTAGCGCACCGTGACCTTTGGCATCTCTGCTTCCTCAATCAATCGGCTGTGACAGCACTCAGGCTAGCCCGCCTGTGCGACCGCCCAGTCCCCGATGCGCCGCAACAGCTCGTCGGCCGACGCGTGCTCCGCGTGGCCCATCCCCGGCTCCAGCCACAGTTCGGCCGCGTCACCCGCCGCCTCGGCGAGCATTCGCGGGTGGTCCACCGGGAAGTAGCCGTCCCGGTCGCCGTGGACGATGAGGAGCGGGGTCGGCGCGATCCGGGGCACCGCCTCCACCGGGGAGAGGGGTACGGGGTTCCAGTCGCGGTGGTGGATGCGCGTACGGAGGCCGTAGCGGCCCACCAGGCGGCCCTCGGGGCGGGTCACCAGCCAGTGCACGCGGCGCATGGGAGCCGTACCCCGGTAGTACCAACGGGCCGGCGCACTCACCGAAACCACGGCGTCCGACATCGCGTCCGTGCGCCCCTCGTGCTTCGGCCCGTACAACGCCGCGTGCCGGAGCACGACCGAGCCGCCCATCGAGAAGCCGACCGTGGCGACCCGGGTGTGCCCGAGTTCACGTGCCCAGCGGACCGCGGCGGCGAGGTCGAGGACCTCGCGGTCGCCGACCGTCGAACGTCCGCCCGAGGCGCCGTGGCCCCGGAAGGAGAACGTCACCACGGCGCCGTACTGCGCGAACGCCTCCGCCACTCGTCGAACGTGCGGGCGGTCCACATCGCCCGTGAAACCGTGCGCGACGACGAACGCCAGATGATCGGAAGATGGCGTCGAAGCGTCGTATACAACGCCTCCCGGCTCGTATACGGCATCGATCGTCACCCCGTCGTCGGTGCTCAGAAACCTCCGCAGAGGGGTGCGATCAGCCGTCTCAGAGTTCGGGACGGCGAAAGATCGCGTCACATGACCTGCCGGACCAGTGCTCATGTGGGCTATTCTGCTGGGCAGAGGACTCGGGCAGCGTAGCCCCCGAGTCCTTTTGTGCTTTCGAATGCGTTGTATACGAAGCGGAAAACGCAAGGTGACCGCGGGTTGTACGGGGCTTCGGGATCGTGCATGCAGTGCCGCAGTGCCGCAAACGTCCTCGCAGGGACCGAGGAGGAACCAGACGTATGAGTTCTCTGCTGCTCCTGACCAATGCCCTTCAGCCGTCGACCGAGGTGCTTCCGGCCCTCGGCCTGCTGCTGCACAACGTGCGCGTGGCTCCGGCCGAGGGCCCCGCTCTCGTAGACACCCCCGGTGCCGACGTCATCCTGATCGACGGCCGGCGTGATCTGCCCCAGGTGCGCAGCCTGTGTCAGCTCCTCCGCTCCACCGGACCCGGCTGTCCGCTGATCCTCGTCGTCACCGAGGGCGGCCTCGCGGCCGTCACCGCCGACTGGGGCATCGACGACGTACTGCTCGACACGGCCGGTCCGGCCGAGGTCGAGGCACGACTGCGGCTCGCCATGGGGCGCCAGCAGATCGTCAACGACGACTCCCCCATGGAGATCCGCAACGGCGACCTCTCGGTCGACGAGGCGACGTACAGCGCGAAGCTGAAGGGCCGGGTCCTCGACCTCACCTTCAAGGAGTTCGAGCTGCTGAAGTACCTCGCCCAGCACCCGGGCCGCGTCTTCACGCGCGCGCAGCTCCTCCAGGAGGTCTGGGGCTACGACTACTTCGGTGGCACCCGCACGGTCGACGTGCACGTACGACGGCTGCGCGCGAAGCTCGGCCCCGAGCACGAGTCGCTGATCGGGACCGTCCGGAACGTCGGTTATCGATTCGTTACGCCGGAGAAGGGCGACCGCACGAGCGACGAGGCGAAGGCCAAGGCGGCCCTCGCGAAGTCGGAGAATGCGGGCGCCACGGGCGATACGGCCGCCCTGGACGCCGTGGAGGAGTCCGCCGAGGTCACCGCCGAGGCATGACCTGCGGTACACGCTTGACGGCGCACGGCATGGTCCGCGCTCCGGGCGGGTAGTAACGAAGTCCTTACGCCCTGCCCAGAGCGGGTCCATCCGCGTAGACTCCGCGCGTGGCCAAGGTAACCAGGGATGATGTAGCGCGACTGGCAGGGACGTCGACTGCCGTCGTCAGCTATGTCATCAACAACGGACCCCGGCCGGTTGCCCCGGCCACGCGCGAGCGTGTCCTCGCCGCGATCAAGGAACTGGGGTACCGGCCCGACCGAGTCGCCCAGGCGATGGCATCGCGGCGCACGGACCTCATAGGCCTGATCGTGCCGGACGCGCGCCAGCCCTTCTTCGGGGAGATGGCGCACGCGGTCGAACAGGCCGCGTCCGAGCGCGGAAAGATGGTGCTGGTCGGCAACTCCGACTACGTCGCCGAGCGCGAGGTCCACTATCTGCGGGCCTTCCTCGGGATGCGGGTCTCCGGGCTGATCCTGGTCAGCCACGCCCTCAACGACAACGCGGCGGCGGAGATCGACGCCTGGGACGCCCGGGTCGTCCTGCTGCACGAACGCCCCGAGGCGATAGACGACGTCGCCGTCGTCACGGACGACCTCGGCGGCGCCCACCTCGCCGTCCGCCACCTGCTGGAGCACGGCTACGAATACGTCGCCTGTATCGGCGGCATCGCCGAGACCCCCGCGGTCGGCGACCCGGTCTCCGACCACGTCCAGGGCTGGCGACGCGCGATGGACGAGGCGGGCGTCTCCACGGAGGGCCGCCTCTTCGAGGTCCTCTACAACAGGTACGACGCCTACAAGGCCGCCCTGGAGATCCTCGCCGACCCGGCCACCCGCCCCCCGGCCATCTTCTGCTCCACCGACGACCAGGCGATCGGCCTGCTGCGCGCGGCCCGCGAGCTGCGCATCGACGTACCCGGCGAGCTGGCGGTGGCTGGCTTCGACGACATCAAGGAAGCGGCGCTGGCTGACCCGCCGCTCACCACGGTCGCCTCCGACCGCTCGGGCATGGCCCGCGCGGCCGTGGATCTGGTCCTCGACGACGGCGTACGGGTGGCCGGTTCCCGCCGCGAGCGGCTGAAACTGTTCCCTTCACGGTTGGTCGTACGGCGTTCCTGCGGCTGCGAATAGCCGCGCGAGCGGGGGTTTCCGCAGGTCCGTAGACAGTCTCCGCGGGTCTTTATTTCGGGCATACGAGGTTCTGTCGGGCTTCTCAGGGAGCACTCAGCCAGCTCTCATGCGGGGGCGACAAGCTCTGTTCCATGACCGAGAGCTTCCGCCGCAGCGGCGAGTACGAGACCCCCCAGGGCCACGAGCCGCAGTCCGCGTACCCCCAGCAGCCCGTTGCCTCTTCTCCCCAGACTTCCTCCCCGGTGAACCCGGAGTGGCCGCCCCCGCCGGTGTACGAGCCGCCGACGGTCCAGCAGCCCGCGTACCAGGAACCGGCGCAGGTCCAGGCACAGCCCCAGGCCCCGCAGGCTCCGTACGGCCAGCAGGCGTCGTACGAGCAGCCCGCAGCCACCGCCACCCTGCTCGCGGAGGCTCCGGCCCCGGAGG
Source organism: Streptomyces sp. NPDC002156 (assembly GCF_053593675.1). Classification (NCBI taxonomy): domain Bacteria; kingdom Bacillati; phylum Actinomycetota; class Actinomycetes; order Kitasatosporales; family Streptomycetaceae; genus Streptomyces; species Streptomyces sp. NPDC002156. Next base: position 26,235 of record NZ_JBSFDA010000068.1, read on the forward strand.
GTGAGGCCCCCGCCCCTTCCTCCTCCCGCAAGAAGCGCGCGAAGGGCCCCTTCGCCCTCCTCGCCGCCGTGGCGATCGTCGCCGCGGCCATCGGTGGCGGCACGGCGTACGGCATCCAGGAGCTGACCAACTCGGACTCCGCCGTGACCTCCAGCAGCACCAGCACCAACGTGGTGCCGTCGAGCGCGAAGGGCACGGTCTCCGGGGTCGCCGCGGCGGTCAGCCCGACCATCGTCGAGATCAACGCGACCTCGAACGCGGGTTCGTCGACCGGCTCAGGCGTGATCATCACGTCCGACGGCGAGATCATCACCAACAACCACGTCATCTCCGGCGCCTCGTCCATCAAGGTGTCGACGAGTGACGGCAAGACCTACACCGCGCAGGTCGTCGGCACCGACAGCAAGAAGGACCTGGCCCTCATCAAGCTGGAGAACGCCTCCGGCCTGAAGACGGCGACCCTCGGCGACTCCGCCGGCGTCCAGGTCGGCGACGAGGTCGTGGCGATCGGCTCCCCCGAGGGCCTGACCGGCACGGTCACCAGCGGCATCGTGTCCGCCCTCAACCGTGACGTCACCGTCGCGACCGAGGAGAGCCAGAGCCAGGATCAGCAGCAACAGCAGGGCGGCGGCAGCGGTGGCGGCTGGCCGTTCGAGTTCGGCGGCCAGGAGTTCAACGGCGACACCGGCTCGTCCACGACGACGTACAAGGCCATCCAGACGGACGCGTCCCTCAACCCGGGCAACTCCGGCGGCGCGCTCATCGACATGAACGGCAACATCATCGGCATCAACTCCGCGATGTACTCGGCGAGTTCGTCCTCGTCGGACGCGGGCAGCGCGGGTCTGGGCTTCGCCATCCCGATCAACACGGTCAAGTCCGACCTGGCGACGCTGCGCTCCGGCTCGACCACCTGAAGTCTTGGCAACAGCGTCTTAGCAACAGATGGATGAGGGGTACGTCATGATCAAGCAGGTTTCGCACAAGCTGACCGCCGGTACGGCTGCCACCGGGCCCGCCGCCCTGGACCTCGCCCTCGGCGTGGCCTTCGCCCTTCACCCGCCGACGGCGGCGACCCGGGCCCCGGAGGTGGCGACGGTCACGCGTACGGCAGCGCCCCGCAGGGCGACGACACGCAGCCGCCGCCCAGCACTCAGCTGATCCCTGCCACAGCTGATCCTTTCCGCTGCCCTTGCTTTTCCGCAGCAGACCGGAAACGTGCGAGGCTGAAGGCGCCCTGCACCTCCCACCGCACCCGAGGAATCCACGACCATGAGCCCCGCCGAAGGCGACCGTGACACCCAGCGCATCCTGATCGTCGACGACGAGCCGGCCGTGCGAGAAGCACTCCAGCGCAGCCTCGCCTTCGAGGGGTACGACACGGAGGTCGCGGTCGACGGCGCGGACGCCCTGGAGAAGGCGACCGCGTACCAGCCCGACCTGGTCGTCCTGGACATCCAGATGCCGAGGATGGACGGCCTGACGGCGGCCCGCAGGATGCGCGGCGCGGGCACGACCACGCCCATCCTGATGCTGACGGCCCGTGACACGGTCGGCGACCGGGTGACCGGCCTGGACGCGGGAGCGGACGACTACCTGGTCAAGCCCTTCGAACTGGACGAACTGTTCGCCCGGGTCCGAGCCCTCCTGCGCCGCAGCTCCTACGCGGCCGCCGCAGTGGCCGGCAGCATCCCGGAGGACGAGGCGCTGACCTTCGCCGACCTGCGCATGGACCTCGCGACGCGCGAGGTGACACGCGGCGGCCGGGCGGTGGAACTGACCCGCACGGAGTTCACCCTCCTGGAGATGTTCCTGGCCCACCCGCGCCAGGTCCTCACGCGCGAACAGATCCTGAAGGCGGTCTGGGGCTTCGACTTCGAGCCGTCCTCCAACTCCCTCGACGTGTACGTCATGTACCTCCGCCGCAAGACCGAGGCCGGCGGCGAGCCCCGCCTCGTCCACACGGTGCGGGGCGTGGGGTATGTGCTGCGGCAGGGCGGCGCGGAATGAAGCTGGGCATGAAACAGGGGGCGGTCGGCCGCCGGTTCCGCTCCCTGCCCATCCGTACCCGGCTGTCGCTGCTGGTCGCGGCGGCGGTGGCGTTCGCGGTGGCGGCGGTGTCGGTGACGTGCTGGTTCATCGTGCAGGGCAAGCTGTACGACGAGGTCGACAACGACCTGCAGAAGGCGACGGCACGGCCCCAGCAGTACACCGAGGTGGTGGAGACGCTCAGCAACTGCACCCAGACGCCGATCGAGACCAGCAACGACTTCCGCGCCCGGGACACCTACTACCTGCAGCTGGTGAAGACCGACGGAACGGCCTGCGTCTCGCTGACTTCCGAAGGCATGATCAAGGTCACCGACAGCGACAAGACCGTCGTCAAGAACGCGGCCAGCGGAAACGGGATCTTCCGCAACGGAACCGACGACGACGGCAACGCCGTACGCGTACTGACGACGCCTCTGATCGTCTCGCAGGGCCCCGGCACTCAGCCGCAGATCTACGAAGGCGCCGTCCTGTCGGTCGCCGTCCCGCTCAAGAGCACCCAGTCGACGCTCAACGAACTTGCGCTGCTGCTCCTCCTCGTCTCCGGCATCGGAGTCGTGGGCGCCGGAGTCGCAGGCCTCGCGGTGGCCCGAGCGGCACTCCGCCCCGTCGACAAACTCACCGAAGCCGTCGAACACGTGGCCCGCACCGAGGACTTGACGGTCCGCATCCCGGTGAACGAGGAGAGCGAGGACGAGGTCGCCCGCCTCTCCCACTCCTTCAACTCGATGACATCGGCGCTGGCCAACTCCAGAGAACTGCAACAACAGCTGATCGCGGACGCAGGCCACGAACTACGCACGCCGCTCACTTCGTTGCGCACGAACATCGAGCTGCTGACCCGCAGCGAGGAGACGGGCCGCCCCATCCCGGAGGCCGACCGCAAGGCGCTGCTCGCCTCGGTGAAGGCCCAGATGACCGAACTGGCCGCCCTGATCGGCGACTTGCAGGAACTCTCCCGCTCGGAGGGCCAGCGGGGCGAACGCGTCCAGGTGGTAGCCCTGGAGGACACAGTCGAATCCGCCCTGCGCCGAGCCCGCCTGCGCGGCCCGGAACTGACGATCACGGCGGACATCCAGCCCTGGTTCGTCCGCGCGGAACCCTCGGCCCTGGAACGGGCGGTGGTCAACATCCTGGACAACGCGGTGAAGTTCAGCCCCGAGGGCGGCACGATCGAGGTCCAGCTGACAGCCGGCACCCTGACGGTCCGCGACCACGGCCCCGGCATCCCCGCCGACGAAATCCCCCACGTCTTCGACCGCTTCTGGCGCTCACCGTCGGCACGCGCCCTGCCGGGTTCTGGCCTGGGCCTGTCGATCGTGGCGCGTACGGTCCAACAGGCGGGCGGCGAGGTCACGTTGGCCCGGGCGGCGGGAGGCGGGACGGTGGCTACGGTGCGGTTGCCGGGGGCGCCTACTCCGCCGCCGGAGACGGTGTAGCGAACTCAATCGGTGTCCTCAGATCCCGCGGAGCGGTGATTCCCGGATACCGGGTTCCTCGGTCGCGGAGCCGAGCAGAGGTTCCGCTCCGCGACCGAGATTTCCCCCGTTGCGAGATCAACAATGCCTGGGTGGCTTGCCCTTGTCGTTCGCAGGCGGTGCACACTTTCTTGGCCCTGCGTCTACTCCCCTCAGGGCAGCCTCTGTTGTCTGTGTTCCCTCGGTGACATTCCGTACTCGGCGCGGAACGCCCTTGTGAAGTCCGACGGGCGCTGGTAGCCCCAGCGGGCCGCGATCACATGGATCGGCGTGCCGCGCAACGACTCCGCCGCCAGGTCCCTGTGTGCGTTCTCCAGGCGTCTGCGGCGGATCCAGGCCGCCACCGTCTCGCCGCCCGCCTGTTGCTGGAAGATGCGGTGGAGGTAGCTGAGCGAGATGTTGTGGGCGGCCGCTATCACCGGCGGGGTCAGTTCCGGGTCGTGGAGGTTCTGCCGGATGAATCCCATGACTCGTTTCACCGTTGCCCGGCCCCGCGTCTCCGGCGACAACTCACCCTCCGCCTCCAGCAGTTGCGCGAACCACGCCGACAGCAGGTCCAGGACCACCGTGCCCAGGCGCGGCGCGTCGGACTGCTGGAGCGTGTCGGCCTGGCGGTCCAGGCCGACGACGAAGTCCGCGAGCAGCGCACCGACCCCCTCCCGCCCCGGCAGGTTCCGGCCCAGCAACTCCCGTACCCGGTGCGGCGGCAGGGGCAGCAGCGCCTTGGGGAAGTCCACGGCCATGCCCGTGACGACGCCTCCCTGCCTGTCGTCCGCCGATCTCACGTCGTACGGCTGTGAGCTGTCGGCCAGGTGCAGGTCACGTGACGTGTACGTGCTTTCGCGCCCGGCGTGGTCGAGTGCCAGGCCGCCGTCGATCAGCAGCGTCAGGTGGTACAGCTCGGGGTCGGACTGGCGTACCAGTTTCGGAGTCCGTCGGTAGCGCGTCGGCTTGAACGACATCTGGCTCACGACCACCGGGCCCAGCTCCAACAGCCGCTGCTCCGCCCAGAATTCGGCGGCGTGGTCACTGACGAGTGCGCTGGAGCGCGTCCGGCCGACCAGTTCCTGCCAGTAGTCGAACCTGTCCCCCGCAGGTACGTCGTCCGTACGGAACACCGTCCCGATCATTCCGCTTCCCTCCGTCCCCGATCTCCGGTCCATTGCTCCGCCCCCCGGTCCCCGGTCTCCGGTCCCTGTCTCCGGTCCCTGTCTCCGCTCCAGATCTTCCCCGCCGCAGTACGGCAACCTTTCCGCCCCCGGCTGCGACAGCCAAGTGACATGGCTCTCCCGCCAGTTAACCCCTCACTTGATCGGAAGCCGTCGTGAGCGAAACCCGCAGCAAGCCGCCCCGCAGTCGCAGCCGTCACCGTCGGCGCAGATCCGCCCTGGTCGTCGGCGTACCGCTGGCCCTGGCCTCCGCCGGAGCCATGGCCTACGGGGGCGTCTTCGGTGTGTTCGGTGCGGACGCGCAGCCGAAGGCCTCCGCCGCTACCGCCGCCACCGCCGCCACCTCCGCGCTCGCCGGTGTCACCGACGTCGCAAACGGCTTCGCCTCGGTCAACGCCCTCGGGCAGAACGGGACTTACGGCGGCCGGGACGGCCAGACGGTCACCGTGAAGACGCTCGCCGACCTGGAGAAGTACGCGACCGCGGCCGAGCCCTACATCATCGTCGTCGCCGCGACCATCAACATGGACCCCGTCGGGAAAGAGATCAAGGTCCAGTCCGACAAGACCATCATCGGGGCGGGGACCTCCGGGCACATCGTCGGTGGCGGGTTCTTCCTCGGTACCGGGGTCCACAACGTCATTATCCGGAACCTGACGATCCGGGACGCGTATCAGGGTGTCTGGAACGACAAGGAGCACGACTTCGACGCCATCCAGATGGACGGCGCGCATCACGTGTGGATCGACCACAACGACCTTCGTCACATGGCCGACGGGCTCATCGACAGCCGCAAGGACACCACCTACCTCACCGTCTCCTGGAACAAGCTGAGCCAGGAGAACAAGGCCTTCGGCATCGGGTGGACCGAGAACACCACCGCCGACATCACCATCCACCACAACTGGATCCGTGAGACCGAGCAGCGCAACCCGTCCACCGACAACGTGGCCCACGCGCACCTCTACAACAACTACCTGGAGGACGAGGCGGGCACCACCATCAAGTCCTCGTACGGGAACTACTCCCGTGGCAAGACCAACATGGTGCTGGAGAACTCCTACTTCCAGGGCTTGACCAATCCCGTCGTCCGGGACGCGACCGCCACCGTCGTCCAGCGCGGCAACGTCTTCTCGGGGACCACCGGCAAGAATGAAAGCGGTGGGTCCGGCGCCGCCTGGGACCCCAAGAAGTACTACAGCTACACCCTCGACAAGGCCGCCGACGTGCCCGCGCTCCTCAAGTCCGGTGTAGGCCCCCGTAGTTCAGTGGCCAAGGCGGCCGCCGCGACCACTACCGCCGCCGCTGCCACCCTCACCGTCGCCGCCGACGGCTCCGCCCAGTACAGGACCGTCCAGGCCGCCGTGAACGCCGTACCCGCCAACAACGCCTCCCGCGTGGTGATTTCCGTCAAGCCGGGCACGTACCGCGAGGTCGTGAAGGTGCCGTCGAACAAGCCGCACGTCACCATCCAGGGCACCGGCGGCAGCCGCAAGGACACCGTCATCGTGTACGGCAACTCGGCCGGCACCCAGAAGCCCGACGGGTCGGGGACCTACGGCACCCCGGGCAGCGCGACCCTCGCCGTCGAGTCCGACGACTCCCAGGTCCGCAATCTCACCGTCACCAACGACTTCGACGAGGCCAAGAACCAGAGCCAGGCCGGTCACCAGGCCGTCGCCCTGCGCACCGGCGCCGACAAGATCGTCCTCGACAGTCTCATCGTCAACGGCGACCAGGACACCCTGGAGCTGGAGACCGCCGGCAAGGACGCCCTCGGCCGCGTCTACCTCACCAACTCCTATGTCACCGGCAACGTCGACTTCATCTTCGGGCGGGCGACCGTCGTGGTCGACAAGTCCGTCATCACGCTGAAGAAGCGCTGGGACGGCACCTCCGGCGGCTACATCACCGCCCCGAGCACCCCGGCCCACCGCAAGGGCATCCTGATCAACAGCACCACCGTCAACGGTGATGTGACCGCAGGCAGCTTCTTCCTCGGCCGCAACTGGCACGCCGGTGGCGACGCCGCCCTCGACCCGCAGACCACGGTCCGCAACTCCAGCCTCAGCGCCGCGATCAAGACGGCGACCCCCTGGTCCGACATGGGTGGCTTCTCCTGGAAGGACGACCGCTTCGCCGAGTACAAGAACACCGGCGCGGGCTCGGGCGCCGCGAGCAGCAACCGCCCGCAGCTGACCGACGCCCAGGCCACCGGCCAGGAGGTCGCCGACTGGCTGGGCGACTGGACGCCGACGGCCGGCTGACCGACGTACACCCCCTGAAGACCGGCCGGGGAGCGGGGCACCGACGCCCAAGGGAGCGCACGTCGGTGCCGCGCTCCCCGGCCTCACCACCACACCACGCGCGCCCCACCTCCCCAGCCCCTCCACACCCCTTTCCCAGGCCCACCACAGCCCGTACCACCACGTTGTACGGATGGTTACGCGGAAGATCCTGCTGGCCGATGACGACGCGGCCGTACGTGAAGGGCTCGACCGGGTGCTCCGGTTCGAGGGGTACGAGACCGTCCTCGCCGGGGACGGCCGCGCGGCCCTCGCCTGTGTGTCCGCACCGGACACCGCACCCGACCTCGTGCTCATGGACGTCACCATGCCGGGCCTCGACGGGCTCGCCGCGACCCGGCGGCTGCGGGCCTCCGGATGCACCGTCCCGATCCTGATGATCACCGGACGGAACGCCGTCGGGGACCGGATCGTCGCGCTCGACAACGGCGCCGACGACTACCTGATGAAGCCCTTCGCCATCGAGGAACTCCTCGCGCGGGTACGGGCGTTACTGCGCCGGAGCCCACAACGCGTCCCCCCGCCCTCACCACTCGCGGGCCTCACCTTCGAGGACGTCCATCTGGACCCGCGGACCCGTACCGTCACCCGCGCCGACCGCCGGCTCGACCTCACCAAGACCGAGTTCGCCCTCCTCGAATACCTGCTGCGTCGGCCCGGCCTGGTCCTGGACCGCGTCCAGATCCTCAAGGACGTCTGGGGCTTCGACTTCGAGCCCACCTCCAACACCCTCGACGTGTACGTCATGTACCTGCGCCGCAAACTGGAGAGCCGGGGCGAACCCCGGCTCATCCACACGGTACGAGGGCTGGGCTACACCCTCAGGGCCAACGTCAACGTCTCCTCCGGGCGGTAGGCGGCCGCCGGCGACGGTGACGCCAGCCGCGCGTACACCCCGCCCCGCGCCATCAGTTCGTCGTGCGTGCCCGTCTCCGCGAGGCGGCCCCCGTCGACGACCAGGATGCGGTCCGCGTCCGGGGCGAGGCTCAGATCGTGGGTGATCATGATGGTCGTACGGCCCGTCATCAGCCGGCGCAGCGCCGGGACGATCCGGCGGGCGGCGATCGAGTCCAGCCCGGCCGTCGGCTCGTCGAGGACCAGTACGGGCGCGGCTCGCAGCATCGCCCGCGCGATCGCGATCCGCTGCAACTGCCCGCCGGAGAGCGTGGCCGTGCCGGGGGCGATCCGCGTGCCGTACCCCTCCGGGAGCGCGGCGACGAAGTCGTGGGCGTCGGCCGCCCGCGCCGCCGCCTCGATCTCCGCGTCGCTCGCGCCGGGCCGCCCGCACTCGATGTTCTCGCGGATCGAACCGTGCAGGATCAGTGTCTCCTGCGGCAGCAGGGCCACGTTCTCGCGCAGGAAAGCGAGGGGTACGTCGGTCAGCGGGACGCCGTCCAGGCAGATCACGCCGGACGAGGGGTCGTAGAAGCGGGTGAGGAGTTTCGACAGGGTCGATTTTCCGGCGCCGCTCGCTCCGGTGATCAGGACCAGCTCGCCGGGGGCGGCGGTGAAGGTCACGTCCCTCAGGGACTCCCGGTCCGTGCCGGGGTAGGTGAAGGAGACCCCGTGGACGCTGACCCAGCCGCGTACCGGCCATGCGTCGACCGGCGCGACCGGGTCTGCGACCGCCGGTTCGGCGTCAAGCAGCTCGCCGAGGCGTTCCGCGCCCGCGGTCGCCGCCGTCAGGGTCAGACCGAGCTGACCGAGACTGCGGATCGGCGGGTAGAGGTAGCCGACGAAGGCCGCGAAGGCGAGCAGCGCGCCCAGGGACATACGCCCGGCGGAGATCTCCCACACACCGAGCCCGATCACCGTCAGCACGCACAGCGTCTCGACGACCTCGACGAACTGTTCGTACATCTCGCTCAGCCGCGCCCCGCGCACACTCGCCCGCATCCAGGCGCGGGCCTCGCGGTCGAGGCGCTTCTCCTCGTCGCGGCGGCGGTTGTAGGCCTGGGTGAGGACGATGTTGCCGAGGGACTCCTCGACCACCGAGGTGATCGCGCCGTCGGCGACCCGCTCGTCCTGGCTCGCCGTCCTGATGCGCCCGGAGAAGCGGCGGGCGGCGAGGAGGAAGAGGGGGGCCAGGAAGAAGGTGACCAGGGCGAGGTCCCAGCGCAGCCAGAGGGCGGCGGCGGAGTAGAAGAGGGCGGAGAAGGCGGCGGAGACGGTGCCGACGACACCCGACACGACCATCTGTTCGATAGCCTCGACGTCTCCCGTCAGACGCTCCACCAGGTCGCCCTGGCGGTGCTTCTGGAAGAAGTCGGGCGGCAGATCCTGGACGTGCCGGAAGACGCCCGCCCTCAGCCGCAGCACGAATCTCTCGGCGGTCCAGGTGGCGAGCGAGTTGCCGGCGTAGCCGACGAGCGCGCCGAGCACGGCGACGGCCAGCCAGGCACCGGCCGGGCCCCAGAAGGCGGAGAGGGAACCGGCCTCAAGGGCGTTGTCCGTCAGCTCCGCGAACAGCAGGATCGCGGCGGTCTCGGCCAGCGCGGACACCACCACGCACGCGACGATCGCCACCAGCCACTTCCGGTCGCCGCGCGTCAACGGCCAGAACCGGCGGAAGGCCTCGCGGACTTCCCTCATGGTCACTCCTTCCTTACATGGCTGAGGCGGGGCCACCTGTCCGGTGGCCCCGCCTCACAGCGGGCCTCAGCCCTGGTGCCCGACCGGACGGCGCTGGACCTTCTTCGGCGCGGCCTTCTTCAGGACCTTCTTCTTCGGCGCGGGGGCGGCGGGCTTGGCAGCCTTCTTGACGGGGGCGATCTTGTGGAAGCTCATAGGAATTCCCTCCCGGGTTGTGAATTAACTGTTTGCTGCTTGCTGTTTGCTATGTCAGTCCTTATGGGCGACCGGCCGACGCTTGGGGGTGACCTTCTTCGGCGCGGCCTTCTTCGGCGCCGGGACGGCCTTGCGGGCCTTCTTGACCGGGGCGATCTTCTTGAAGCTCATGGTTTGCTCCTTCTGCCGTTGCTGTTTGCTTTCGACATGGAAAACATTACGGGACCCGAGAAGAGAAAAAAGCCAATTCCGCTTAGACCTCGGTTAATTGCAGCTGAGACCGATTTTCAGGACATCCAGGGAACCGATCGGCAATTCACACAGGTCTTATTACGGGCATGACAAAGGGCCCAAGGCGACAAGCCTTGGGCCCTTTGAAATGTAACCATCAAACGCTACTGCACGATCGTGATCCGGTTCGCCGCCGGCGGCGCGATCGGTGTCGTGGCCGTGGAGTTGGCGGTCAGGTAGTCCGCCAGCGCCGCCAGGTCGTCCGTGCCGACCAGGTCGTTCGTGCCCTGGCCCAGCGTCGTGAAGCCGTCGCCGCCGCCCGCGAGGAAGCTGTTCGTCGCGACGCGGTAGGTGGCGGCCGGGTCGATCGCCGCACCGTTCAGCTTGACCGAGTCGGCGATCACGCGTGCCGCGCCCGTCTTCGTCAGGTCAAGCGTGTAGGTGAGACCAGAGGACACCTGGAGCACCTTCGGCGAGGCCGCGTTGGTGCCGCTCACCTGCTCCTGGAGTACGGAGATCAGCTGCGCGCCGGTGAAGTCCTGGAGGTTGACCGTGTTGGAGAACGGCTGAACCGTGAAGCCCTCGGCGTAGGTGACGACACCGTCGCCCTCGGTGCCCTTGGCCGCGTAGGTCAGGCCCGCGCGGATACCGCCCGGGTTCATCAGCGCGAGGTCGGTCTCCGGGTCCAGCCCCTTGCCGTACGCCAGTTGCGCGTCGGCGATGAGGTCGCCCATCGGGGACTCGGTACCGGTGCTGGTGATGTCGCCGGAGATGTAGCCGATGGCGCGGTTGCCAATGGGCGCCGCCAGGGTGTTCCACTTGGCGATCAGCTCGGTCATGTCCGGGGCCTTGGCGACGGTCCGGGTGACCACGTGGTTCGCGGAGGAGACGGCCGTACGGGCGATGTCACCCGTCCAGCGGTCGTACGTCAGCGTGGTGTCCGTGTAGAGGCGGCCGAAGGCGGCGGCCGAGGTGACCGTGCGGGGCTTGCCCGACGGGTCGTCGATCGTGCAGGCGTACGCGGAGTGCGTGTGGCCGGTGACGAGCGCGTCGACCTTCGGGGTGATGTTCTTCGCGATGTCGACGATCGGGCCGGAGATACCGGAGCCGCCGCCCGCCGCGTCGCAGTCGAAGTTGTAGGCCGACGAGGCCGGGAGACCGCCTTCGTGGATCAGCGCGACGACCGACTTGACGCCCTGCTTCTCCAGCTCCTTGGCGTACTTGTTGATCGTCTCGACCTCGTCCTTGAACTTGAGGCCCTTCACGCCCTCGGCGGAGACGACACCGGGGGTGTCCTCGAGCGTCACGCCGATGAAGCCGATCTTGACGCCGTTCTTCTTCCACACCCAGTAGGGCTTGAGGATCGGCTTGTTGGTCTTCTCGTTGAGCACGTTCGCCGCGAGGTAGGGGAAGTCGGCCCCCGAGAACTTCTCGCCCTCGACGTAGCAGCCGTCGACCGGGTGGCAGCCGCCGTTCTGCAGGCGGGCCAGTTCCTTGGCGCCCTCGTCGAACTCGTGGTTGCCGACCGAGGTGACGTCCAGCTCAAGGCCGTTGAGCGCCTCGATGGTGGGCTCGTCGTGGAAGAGGCCCGAGATCAGCGGGGAGGCACCGACCATGTCGCCGCCGGCCGCCGTGATCGAGTACGGGTTGCCCTCGCGCGCGGTGCGAAGGTGCGTGGCGAGGTACTCGACACCGCCCGCGTCGATCGTCTTCGTCGTGCCGTCGGCCTGGAGTTCGGTGACCCGGCCGGAGGAGCCGGACGGCGGCTCCAGGTTGCCGTGCAGGTCGTTGAAGGACAGCAGCTGCACGTCCTGGTAGCGGCTCGGCTTGCTGTGGCCGTGCCCGCCGGGCTTGTACGTGCTCTCGCCGGCGCTGGCCGGGAGCGCGGCGGCGAGCGCGCCGACCGTGGCGATACCGGCGGCGGTGGCGAGCAGCGCGCGTGTACGGCGTCTGCGGCGGTGGTACGGCTGGGGTGTGGCTGGCATGTGCCCCCCTGAAGTTCGTAAGAGGAGAGGAAGGGACGCCCGAAACGGACGTAAGAAGTGCGTGAGAATTCGGTCCCGTCCCGGCGCAGCCTAGGGTCAACGCGCGTAGCGCGACAGGGGTTCAGGGTTACGGAACGGTTGCCTCCTCGGGAGATTCACCACGAATCGGGCAGGCCTTACCCTCGTAGCCATGACCAGCGACGACACCGCGCCCCCCGGCCCCCCCGGACCCCCCGTCCTGTCTCGTTCCATCGACACCCTGGCCGCCCTCGCCCCCGGGCAGGCCGACGCCGTTCTCGCGCTGCTCGCGGATGCCGCCCGGACCGACGGCCAGCAGGCGGTGTCCGAGCAGGGGCGGCTGCAGCTGCGCGGGGGCGCCCGCGAGGGCGTGTCGCACTTCCTCCTCTCCGTCGGCGGCCAACTCGTCGGCTACGCACAGCTGGAGGACACCGACCCGGTCGAGGCCCCGGCCGCCGAACTGGTCGTCCACCCGGCCCACCGCGGCCACGGACACGGACGCGCCCTCGGCTCGGCCCTGCTGGCCGCCTCCGGCAAGCGGCTGCGCGTCTGGGCGCACGGCGGCCACTCCGCCGCCCGGCATCTCGCCCAGGTCCTCGGCCTCACCCTGTTCCGTGAACTGCGCCAGCTGCGGCGCCCGTTGACCGACCTGGACCTGCCCGAGCCGAAGCTCCCGACGGACGTGAGGGTACGGACCTTCGTCCCCGGAGAGGACGACGCGGCCTGGCTCGCGGTGAACGCCGCCGCCTTCGCCCACCACCCCGAACAGGGCTCGTTGACCCAGCGCGACCTCGACGACCGCAAGGGCGAGGCCTGGTTCGACCCGGAGGGCTTCTTCCTCGCCTTCCGCGAGGGCGAACTCATCGGCTTCCACTGGACGAAGACGCACGCGGCGGAGGGCCTCGGCGAGGTGTACGTCATCGGCCTGCGCCCGGGAGCCCAGGGCGGCGGCCTCGGCCGGGCGCTCACGACGATCGGCCTGCGCCACCTGGCGGGGAAGGGCCTGCCCACGGCGATGCTGTACGTCGACGCGGACAACACGGCAGCCGTGCGGCTGTACGAGCGGCTGGGCTTCGCGACCCACGAGACGGACCTCATGTACCGCACGGAGTCCTGACCCACATTTTTTCCTGCGAGCCCACTTTTTGATCTCTGGGGGCGGTGATCTTGACACCGCCCCCTCTCTTGGTTCACCCTTTCACTACTCAATTAGTGAAAGGGTGGTTGTACGCGTGGTCGAGTACCGCATCGACAGGCGCACCGGCGTCGCCACCTACCTCCAGATCGTCCAGCAGACCAAACAGGCCATGCGCCTGGGCCTGCTGGAACCCGGCGACAAGCTCCCCACGGCCCGTGAGGTCGTGGAGGCCACCGCCATCAACCCGAACACCGTCCTGAAGGCCTACCGCGAACTGGAGCGCGAAGGCCTGGTCGAGGCCCGCCGGGGCCTCGGCACGTTCGTCCGGAAGTCGCTGGGGGCGGCCCCGGCGGACTCCCCGTTCGGCGCCGAACTCGACGACTGGGCCAACCGGGCCCGCGCGGCCGGGCTCGAACGGGACGACGTGGCGGCGCTGTTCAACTCCGTACTCGACACGCACTTCAAGGGGGACCAGGGATGAGCGACACCGCCATGGAGGCGGCCGGGCTGGGCAAGCGGTTCGGCCGGCGGAAGGGCTGGGCGCTGCGCGAGTGCGCGTTCCGGCTGCCGGCCGGGCGCGTCTGCGCGGTCGTCGGGCCCAACGGCGCAGGCAAGTCGACGCTGCTGGCCCTCGCGGCCGGTCTGCTCAGGCCCACCGAGGGCACGCTCACCGTCCTCGGCACCAGCCCGGCGGCGGCCCGCGAGCGCGTCGCGTACGTCGCCCAGGACAAGCCCCTGCACCCCCAGCTCACCGTCGAGGACACCCTCCGCTACGGCCAGGAGCTGAACCCCCAACGCTGGGACAGGACCGTCGCCGAACGCATCGTCACGGACGGCGCCCTCGACCCCGACGCCAAAATCCGCACCCTCTCCGGCGGCCAGCGCACCCGGGTCGCGCTCGCCCTCGCCCTCGGCAAGCGCCCCGAACTGCTGCTCCTGGACGAGCCGATGGCCGACCTCGACCCGCTCGCCCGGCACGAGCTGATGGGCACCCTGATGGCCGACGCCGCCGACAACGGCACCACGGTTGTCATGTCCTCGCACGTCGTCTCGGAGCTGGAGGGCTCCTGCGACCACGTCCTCCTCATCGGCGCCGGCCGGGTCCGCCTCGCCGGTGACCTGGACGACCTGATCGCCGCCCACACCCTGGTCACCGGCCCGGCCGCCGACCTCGACGGGCACACGGTGATCGAGTCCCGTACGACGGGCCGCCAGACGACCGCCCTCATCCGCCCCGGGGGCCGCCTCGCCGGGACCTGGCAGAGCGCGACCCCCACGCTGGAGGAACTGGTCCTGGCCCATCTCCGCTCCCCCGAGGCCCCGTCGCTGCAGCTCAGTGCCGAAAACGCGGCCGAGTCAGTGGAGGCCGCCGTATGACCGCCCTGACCGCCACCGAGCCCCCGGCGCAGAAGCTCAGCACAGAAGACGCGGACACCTCGGCCACCCCCACGGCCGCCGAGACCCCGGCGCAGAAGCCCGGCACGGACACCTCGGCCGCCCCCACGGCCGCCGAGACCCCGGCGCAGAAGCCCGGCGCGGCCGCCTCGGCCGCCTCCGTGGGGGCCGCCGTATGACCGCCCTCGCCTCCGCCGAGGCTCCGGCGCGGAAGCGGTCCCGCAGCCTGTACCGCCCCCACGGCCTCACCTGGGCCCTCCTGCGCGTCCACCGCTCCGCCCTCTGGTTCTGGCTGCTGTACGTCGCCGTGGCCGCCGGCGTGCTCCTGTGGGCGTACGGCCCGGGCGCGACCGCCGCCATGGACGAACTGGCGGCCTCGGGCTGCCGTGACGGCAGCGGGCCCGACCTCGGCTGCGACATGCTCGGACCGGCCGGGAACCGCTGGGACTCGGGCGTCGTCCTCGGCAGCCTCCTCGTCTTCTTCGCCCCGTTCCTGATCGCGGCCTGGGCGGGCGGCTCGCTCATCGGCCGCGAGCTGGAGGACCGCACGGCCCAGCTGGCCTGGACGCAGTCCGTGTCCCCGGTCCGCTGGCTGGCCGCGAAGCTCGCCCTGCCCGCCGTACTGATCACCGCGGGCATGCTCCTGCTCACCGTCCTGCACCGCCTGATGTGGTCGGCCACCGGCGAACTGCGCCAGGGCAACTACAACTGGTACGACAGCCAGGTCTTCGAGCCCAACGGCACCCTCGCCACCGCCTACGCCCTGCTGGGCCTGGCCCTCGGCGTCCTCGCGGGCCTGGTCGCGCGCCGCTCGCTGCCCGCGCTCGGCGTCGGGATCGTCGGCATGGGAATCGTCGTACAGCAGCTCCAGTCCGTGCGTCCGCACCTGTGGCCGGCCGTGACCCGGACGAGCGCCGTCGGGTTCGAGGACGACGGCAGCCTGACGGTCGCCAAGGGCTCCTACACCTCGACCGGCGCCCGCATCCCCGACCTGTTCTGCGACGACAAGGCCCCGTGCGTCGCCCGTCACGACGTCGCCGGTGTGTACCGCGACTACCACCCGGCCTCGCACTTCTGGCCCCTCCAGCTCGTGGAGACCGGCATCCTCCTCGCCCTCGCGACGGTGGCCGCGCTGATCTCCTTCGCCCTCATCAGACGCCGCACGGGAGCCGCCGTATGACCACCACGACCGCACTCGCCGCCCCCGCGCCGCAACGCACCCGCCGGCACCCCCACGGCCTGCCCGGGGCCATGCTGATCCTGCACCGCTCGGCCCTCTGGTTCTGGCTGCTGCTGGTCGCCGTGGCCGGCGGGGCGCTGCTGTGGGCCTATGGATTCGCGCTCGACGGGGCCTTCGCCGAGTTCACCGCGGCCGGCTGCCACGACGGGACCGTGAGACGGGCCTGCGATTACTTCGGAGACCCTCTCCTCCTCGACACCACCGTGTCCGTCGGCAGCGGCCTGATCAACCTCGTCCCCCTTCTCACCGCCGCCTGGGCGGGCGCCGCCCTGATCAGCCGTGAACTGGAGAACGGCACCGCCCGGCTGGCCTGGACCCAGTCGGTCTCCCCGGCCCGCTGGCTCGCCGCCAAGCTCGCCGTACCGGCCGCACTGCTCGTCACCGGGACCGTCCTCCTCACCCTCCTGCACCGCCTGATGTGGGACAAGCACAGCGAGCTGTGGGGGTCGATGGGCACCTGGGAGTGGTACCTGAGCAACAGCTACGTCGCCAACGGCCCCCTCGCCACCGCGTACGCCCTGCTCGGCCTGGCCGTCGGCGCCCTCTCGGGTCTGCTCGTACGACGGTCGCTGCCCGCCCTCGGTGTCGCCGTCCTGTCCCTGCTGACCCTCACGAGCGTCCTCGGCGACCTGCGCCCGCACCTGTGGCCGGTCGAGACCGTGACCCGGACGACCGGGTACCCGCAGTGGATCGGCATGGTCGTCCGCGACGGTGTCGTCCTCGCCGACGGTTCCCGCGTACCGGAGCCCTACTGCGCCGGCGAGGCGTGCCGCGCCGGCCGCGGCATCGTCGGCTACTACCGCGACTACCACCCGACCTCCCACTTCTGGCCCCTCCAGCTCATGGAGACCGGCATCGTCCTCGCCCTCGTCGCCGCCGCGACGGCCGCCGCCTTCTGGCTGCTGCGCCGCCGCACGGCCTGAGAACCCCGGGACCCTGTCCGCGTATGCCCCTTCCACCGGGGAGAAGGGGCATACGCGCACCCCGCCAGTGCGGGTGATCACCCCTGCGAGCCGCCCCCCGATATCCCGCACGTCATGTCCTCGTAACCAGTGATTCAGCCAGGCTTGCGAGGCTCACCCAATGACGCCCGCCGTGCCTGAGCATTCACCGCCCGCAGAGGGCACCCACGGGACCGGAGCCGCCCAGACGGTCCCGGCCGCGCTCCCGCCCGCGCGTTCCGACGCGCCCGTCCCGGCCCAGGCGCGGAACAATGGGGTCATGAGCCAGCCAAACGCCCAGTCGCAGGTACAGCACGCCCAGCCGTCCGTCGGTTCCCTGACCTCCCACCGGCCGCACACGGTGTCGGCCGTGGTCTCCGACCTGGAGCCGGACATCGACGCCGACCTCGACGAGTACGAGGAGGCGCCCTACGACGGCGAGCTGCTGCCGCAGGGCCGCTTCCTCGACCGGGAGCGCAGCTGGCTCGCGTTCAACGAGCGGGTGCTCGAACTGGCCGAGGATCCCAACACGCCCCTCCTCGAACGGGCTAATTTTCTCGCGATCTTCGCCAGCAACCTGGACGAGTTCTTCATGGTCCGGGTGGCCGGCCTCAAGCGCCGCATAGCCACCGGCGTGGCCACCCGCTCCGCCTCCGGCCTCCAGCCCCGCGAGGTCCTGGAGATGATCTGGGCCCGCTCCCGCGAGCTGATGGCCCGGCACGCAGCCTGCTACCAGGAGGACGTCGCCCCGGCGCTCGCCGAGGAGGGCGTGCACCTGGTCCGCTGGGCCGAGCTGACGGAGAAGGAGCAGGCCCGCCTGTTCACCCTCTTCCGCCACCAGATCTTCCCGGTCCTCACCCCGCTGGCCGTCGACCCCGCGCACCCCTTCCCGTACATCTCGGGTCTCTCCCTGAACCTCGCGGTGGTCGTACGGAACCCGGTGAGCGGACACCGCCACTTCGCGCGCGTGAAGGTGCCGCCGCTGCTGTCCCGCTTCCTGGAGGCCTCCCCGAGCCGGTACGTGCCCATCGAGGACGTCATCGCCGCGCACCTCGAAGAGCTGTTCCCCGGCATGGAGGTCCTGGAGCACCACGCCTTCCGCCTCACCCGCAACGAGGACCTGGAGGTCGAGGAGGACGACGCCGAGAACCTCCTCCAGGCCCTGGAGAAGGAACTGATGCGGCGCCGCTTCGGGCCGCCGGTGCGTCTGGAGGTCGAGGAGTCCATCGACCGGTACGTACTCGACCTGCTGGTACGGGAGTTGAAGATCACGGAGGCGGAGGTGTACCCGCTGCCGGGTCCCCTCGACCTCACCGGCCTCTTCGGCATCTCCTCCCTCGACCGGCCCGAGCTGAAGTTCCCCAAGTTCATCGCGGGCACCCATCGCGACCTGGCCGAGGTCGAGTCGGCGTCGGCCCCGGACATCTTCGCCGCCCTGCGCGAACGGGACGTGCTCCTGCACCACCCGTACGACAGCTTCTCGACCTCCGTCCAGGCGTTCCTGGAGCAGGCGGCGCTCGACGACGACGTTCTCGCCATCAAGCAGACCCTGTACCGGACCTCGGGCGACTCCCCGATCGTGGACGCCCTCATCGAGGCCGCCGAGGCGGGCAAGCAGGTCCTCGTCCTCGTCGAGATCAAGGCCCGCTTCGACGAGCAGGCCAACATCAAGTGGGCGCGCAAGCTGGAGGAGTCCGGCTGCCACGTCGTGTACGGCCTCGTCGGCCTGAAGACCCACTGCAAGCTGTCCCTGGTGGTCCGCCAGGAGGGCGACACGCTGCGCCGCTACTCCCACGTCGGCACCGGCAACTACCACCCGAAGACAGCCCGCCTGTACGAGGACCTGGGCCTCCTGACGGCCGACCAGCAGGTGGGCGCGGACCTCTCGGACCTGTTCAACCGCCTGTCCGGCTACTCCCGCCGAGAGACGTACCGCCGCCTCCTCGTCGCCCCCAAGTCCCTTCGCGACGGCCTGATCGCGCGGATCAACAAGGAGGTCCAGCACCATCGTGCCGGGCGTCCCGCGTATGTCCGCATCAAGGTCAACTCGATGGTGGACGAGGCGCTCATCGACTCGCTGTACCGCGCCTCCCAGGCAGGCGTCCCGTGCGACGTCTGGGTCCGCGGCATCTGCGCCGTACGGCCCGGGGTGCCGGGCCTCTCCGAGAACATACGGGTCCGTTCCGTCCTCGGCCGCTTCCTCGAACACTCCCGGGTCTTCGCCTTCGGCAACGGCGGCGAGCCCGAGGTGTGGTTCGGCAGCGCCGACATGATGCACCGCAACCTCGACCGCCGCATCGAGGCACTGGTCAGGGTCACGGACCCGGCCCACCGGGCCGCGCTCAACCGGATGCTGGAAACCGGTATGTCGGACACCACGCAGTCCTGGCACCTGGGCCCGGACGGCGAGTGGACCCGGCACGCGACGGACCCCGAGGGCCACCCACTGCGGCACGTCCAGGAGATGCTCATAGACGCCCGGAGGCGTAGGCGTGGCACAGCAACACCTTGAACCGACCGACCCCACGACGGCCGGACCCGTGACCGCCGACGCCCTGGCGGACTACCTGAGGGCGCAGGCGACGGAGTTCCTCCGCGCCCTGCGCCTGCACAGGGAGACAGGCACGGCCTCCTCCGCCCCTCCGGCGGAGGAACCCGTGGACGCGGCCCGCGCGCTGCGCCACGCGGCCCGCCGCATCACGGGCACCCTCCACACGTTCCGCCCGCTCCTCGACCCCACCTGGTCGGAGACGATGCACCCCGAACTGGCGTGGCTGTCAGGCACGCTGGCAAGGGAGCACGCGTACGCGGCCCGCTTGGAACGCCTGCTACTGGCGCTTCAGCGCTTGTCGGGGGCCGTACCGTTCCCGGCCCAAGCGGGCGCAAGCGCCGTTGTGGGCAGCCGAACCGCCCCCGCTGTGGGCAGTCGTTCCGCTGGGGCGGAACGGGTGGGCACAGCGGCACCCGGCACCGCCGGCCCCCCGACCCACCCGGCCACCCCGGACCGCAGCAACCTGACAGTAGGCGCCGCAAAAGCAGGCGCCCTACTCGAACGCCAGCTAACCCTCGCCCGCACCCGATCCCACTCGGCAGCCCTACAAGCCCTGGGCTCAAGCCGCTTCCACGCGGTAGCCGACAACGTCGCGGTCCTGGCCAGCGAGGTCCCCCTGACCCCCGCAGCCACCACCAACCCCACCGACCTACGTCCCTTGGCCGCCGCCGCAGACGAACGCCTCTGCGACGCCGTCACCGCCCTCCCCCTCCTCACCGCCGGCCACCCCTACAACGCCGAGGCCCTCATCCACGGCCTCTCCCCCGACCCGGCCCCCCACCCCCAGGACGCCCCCTGGCACCACGTGCGCCTCCTCCTGCGCCTGCGCCGCTACGCCCACGAGGTCCTGGACGGCGACGAGGCCCGCGTCGACGTACGCATGCTGACGGCCGGCACGGCGCTCAACCGCCACCGCGACGCCTCCGAGGCCGCAGCCGCAGCCGCAGCGGCGGCCCGCACCCCCCGCATCGCCCCGGCGACCGCGTACGCCCTCGGCGTGCTCCACGCCGACCAGCGCCACGAGGTCGAGGCGGCCCGGTTCGCGTTCCAGCAGTCCTGGGAGAAGAAGGCGATGAGCACGAGGTGACGTCCGCCGACGAACGCCCCGTATTCGCGGCGGGCTGCGTCCTGTGGCGCCGCTCGCCGGTGGACGGCGGCCTGGAGATCTGCCTGGTCCACCGCCCGAAGTACGACGACTGGTCGCACCCCAAGGGCCGGCTGAAGCACGACGAGGAGACCCTCGCCGCCGCCCTGCGCGAGGTCGAGGAGGAGACGGGCTACGAGGCCGCCCCCGGCGCCCCCCTCACGACCACCCACTACGAGGTCAACGGCCGCCCCAAGCAGGTGAGTTACTGGGAGGCGGAGGCCGTCTCGGGCGCCTTCGCCCCGAATGACGAGGTCGACCTCATCCTCTGGCTGCCCCCGGCGGCGGCCCGCGAACGCCTGACCCAGCCCCGCGACAGGGACCTGGTCGACGAGGCAGTGGCCCTGCGGCGGAGCCACTAGCCGGGGCGGCTAGGGCATGTCCCCCTGGTGGCCCTTGCCGTCCGTGCGGGCCATGCTGCGGGCCCGGCGGGCCGGTCCACGCCAGCCGCAGCTGCATCTCGCGAAGCAGAAAGGCCCGTGTTCCACCATGGAAACGGAGTGTTCTTCGGGGAACTGAGCCGATTCGCTTCGATCCTGCTGCGCCACACCGACCACGGTACCCACACCCGAGTAAAGGGCTGGTATCCGCGTGACAACCTCCCCCACCCCTCGTTAAGCGGAACGACAGGGGCCGTGGACCGACGGCCCGGCTTGGGGGTGGGCGGCGATGGACCGGCGGCGGCACTGGCGAGCGAACGGGGCGGTCGTGACGGCCGCCGTGACAACGGGTCTTCTGCTCTGCGCCACCGGCTGCACGGGCGGCGGCGAGGCCACCACCGGGGACGCGCGCCCGGCCACCGACGCGATCCGCGTCCTGCACGGCGCCGCCGCGGCCCTGGTCGACGCGGGCACCTCCCGGACCACCACCTCCATGGAGATGGCCACCGGCGGCACCCGGGTCACCATCCGGGGCGAGGGCGTCTACGACTACGGCAAGCAGCTCGGCCGCCTCAAGGTGCTCCTCCCCCAGGACCCGGCGGGCGCCAGCCCGCACCGCCCGATCACCGAACTCCTCGCCCCGGGCGCCCTGTTCATGAAGAACCGGGGTGCGGGCGTCCCCGCCGACAAATGGGTACGGGTGGACACGGCGACCCTGTCCGACGGCAACCTGGTGACAGGCGGCGCCACGGACCCGTTCGCCGCCGCCGAGGTCCTGCGCGGGACGCGCGAGGCGACCTACGTCGGCCGGACCAGGGTCGGCGGCACCGAGGTGCGGCACTACAAGGGCACGGCCGACCTGGCCAAGGCCGCGAAGAGCGCCTCACCGGGCAACAGGGGCCCGCTGGGAGCGGCGGCGAAAGGGTTCGCCACCGCCGAGGTCCCCTTCGAGGCCTACCTCGACGACGAGGGCCGTATCCGCAAGCTCCTGCACCGGTTCAGCTTCGTCAACGGGCAGCACAAGGGCACGGTCGCGGTCGCCTCGACGACGCTGCTGTACGACTTCGGGGCCCCCGTGCACGTACGGCTGCCGCGGCCTGCGGACATCTACGCGGGCCGGATCGCCGAGCAGTGAGACTGCCGTCCGGAAATGGGGGAAGGTGAGCCGGGCGAGCAACCCGGCCCGCCCGTGCTGCGTCCGCCGTAGCGCAAGGACTAGCCCGTCCGTGCCATGCGCGGTGTGTAGACCACTCCCTACTCTAGGAAGCGGTGACGGCAGAGAAGAGGTGATGCACGTGGCTCCGGTCGGCGGTACGGCAGTTCAGGACCACGTGGCCCTCGCCGAGATCGAGCTGTGCGGAGAGCTGATCATCGCGGCCTCGGCGGCCGAGGAGGAGCGGCTCAGTCTGGAGAGCATCGACGAGGTGCTGAAGGTGGCGGAGGAGCGCGAGGGACGCAAGGTCACGACGCCTGGCTGAAAAGCGACGGCGCCCCAGGCTGGACGGCCCCAGGCCTGGACGCCTGGTGGCTCAGGTACGCAGCAGACGACCGATCGCCTTGGTCGCCTCCTCCACCTTCGCGTCGATCTCCGTACCGCCCTTGAGGGCCGCGTCGGCGACGCAGTGGCGGAGGTGCTCCTCCAGGAGCTGGAGGGCGAAGGACTGCAGGGCCTTGGTGGAGGCGGAGACCTGGGTGAGTATGTCGATGCAGTAGACGTCCTCGTCGACCATCCGCTGGAGCCCGCGGATCTGCCCCTCGATCCGGCGCAGCCGCTTCAGGTGCTCGTCCTTCTGCTTGTGATACCCGTGCACGACGTCGTGCGTCTCCGCGCCGGCCTCGGTGGTCGTCATCGCGTGGTCCTCCCGTTGAACAAG
Organism: Streptomyces sp. NPDC002156; assembly: GCF_053593675.1. Taxonomy (NCBI): domain Bacteria; kingdom Bacillati; phylum Actinomycetota; class Actinomycetes; order Kitasatosporales; family Streptomycetaceae; genus Streptomyces; species Streptomyces sp. NPDC002156. The sequence continues at coordinate 48,921 of NZ_JBSFDA010000068.1, forward strand.
CACCGTCGAACAAACATGAGACACAAAAGCGCCCATATACCCCTGCCGGGTATATGGTAACCAACTTTGCTGGGTATAGGGCCCTTGCCCGGTGCCGATCAGGCGGCCCGGACGTCGTTTCACCCAGGTGTAGACCACTGTGCAGCCCACGCTGTCCGATGGGCGACACTGGGGGACGACCCGTTAGCCGTGGCCGGATGTTGCGCCTAGCATCAGCCTGACCGAACCCGAAGGACTCCGAGGACCCCAAGTGCGATTTCGTCTGACCCCCAGGGAGACGAGCTTCTACGACATGTTCGCCGCGTCCGCGGACAACATCGTCACGGGCTCGCGACTCCTCATGGAACTGCTCGGGGCGGACGCCTCCGGCCGGGCCGAGATCGCAGAGCGTATGCGGGCCGCGGAACACGCCGGTGACGACGCCACACACGCGATCTTCCACCAGCTGAACTCCTCGTTCATCACACCGTTCGACCGCGAGGACATCTACGCGCTCGCATCGTCCCTCGACGACATCATGGACTTCATGGAGGAGGCCGTCGACCTGGTCGTCCTCTACAACGTGGAGGAACTGCCCAAGGGCGTCGAGCAGCAGATCGAGGTCCTGGCGCGGGCGGCGGAGCTGACGGCGGAGGCCATGCCGAACCTCCGCACGATGGAGAACCTCACGGAGTACTGGATCGAGGTCAACCGCCTGGAGAACCAGGCCGACCAGATCCACAGAAAGCTTCTTGCACACCTGTTCAACGGCAAGTACGACGCGATCGAGGTGCTGAAGCTCAAGCAGATCGTGGATGTGCTGGAGGAGGCTGCAGACGCCTTCGAGCACGTGGCGAACACGGTGGAGACCATCGCGGTCAAGGAGTCCTGACCCTTACATGGACACCTTCGCACTGATCGTGACCATCGGGGTCGCGCTCGGATTCACGTACACGAACGGCTTCCACGACTCGGCGAACGCGATCGCGACGTCCGTGTCGACCCGTGCCCTGACACCCCGGGCGGCCCTGGCGATGGCCGCGGTGATGAACCTGGCCGGGGCGTTCCTGGGCAGCGGGGTCGCGAAGACGGTCAGCGAGGGCCTGATCGAGACACCCGAGGGCTCCTCGGGCATGGCGATCCTCTTCGCCGCCCTGGTGGGCGCGATCACCTGGAACCTGATCACCTGGTACTTCGGCCTCCCGTCGTCCTCCTCCCACGCCCTCTTCGGCGGCATGGTGGGAGCGGCGCTGGCAGGCGGTACGAAGGTCTACTGGTCCGGGGTCCTGGACAAGGTAGTCATCCCGATGTTCGTCTCCCCACTGGTAGGCCTGCTGGCCGGCTACCTCGTCATGACGGCAATCATGTGGATCTTCCGCCGAGCGAACCCGTCGAAGGCAAAACGAGGCTTCCGCATCGCCCAGACAGTGTCCGCGGCGGGCATGGCCCTGGGCCACGGCCTCCAGGACGCCCAGAAGACGATGGGCATCGTGGTGATGGCCCTGGTCATCGCGGACGTCGAGGACTACGGCGACCCGATCCCGGTCTGGGTCAAGATCGCCTGCGCGGTGACCCTGTCCCTGGGCACGTACGCGGGCGGCTGGCGCATCATGCGCACCCTGGGCCGCAAGATCATCGAACTGGACCCACCCCAGGGCTTCGCAGCGGAAACCACAGGCGCGTCGATCATGTTCGCCACGGCGTACCTCTTCAAGGCCCCCGTCTCCACGACCCACGTGATCACCTCGGCGATCATGGGCGTGGGCGCGACGAAGCGGGTGAAGGCGGTGCGGTGGGGCATCGCCAAGAACATCGTCCTGGGCTGGTTCATCACGATGCCGGCAGCGGGGCTGGTGGCTGCGGCGGGCTACGGGGTCGTCTGGTTGGCGTTCCTGTAGCCGGACCTGGGGGCTGCCGCCCCCAGACCCCCCTACGGCCCTGAACGGGCCTAGTCCTCAAACGCCGGACGGGCTGGAAATGCGGGCCGGCGCTGAAAGACCAAGCCCC
>NZ_JBSFDA010000069.1:0-50793 GCF_053593675.1 Streptomyces sp. NPDC002156
TTACCCCCCCGGGGGGTTTTTGGGGGGGGGGGGGGGGGCCGCCCCCCCCCAAGGATGGGACGGGTAGGGGCGGCGGGGGCGAAAACCCTTCGCCCGCCCCCCCTCGGCCCCCCTCCTCACCCCCCACCCGGCCCGCTGGGCGAAAGATCCTGCACCCCCACCACCCGCAGCAACCGCAACCGCTCGTACGACTCGGTCCCCGGCCGAGCCGTATGCACGATCAGCAACTGCCGATGATCGTGCGCCAGCAGGATCTCGCAGTCCAGCTCCAGCAACCCCACCACCGGATGCACGAACCGCTTCGTGGCGGCCCGCCGCACCGCCACCTCGTGCGACTCCCACAGCCGCGCGAACTCCGCACTCCCCGCCCGCAGTTCGGCCACCAGCGCCGCCGGCACCGGATCGTCGGGCCGGGCCGCGGCGACCGCCCGCAGATTCGCCACATGACTGCGCGCATGCTCGGCGAAGTCCTCCGGCGGGACCAGCGCCCGCCCGGCCGGATCCAGGAAGAACCGCCGTACGAGGTTCCGCTCCCGGGGCGGACGGGCCAGTACGTCCCCCGACAACGCGCACGCCATCGCGTTCTGCGCCAGCACCTCCCCGCAGTCGGTGATCACCTGCGCCGGGGTGTCGTGCAGCCGGTCGAGGATCAGCAGCAGCCCCGGCCGTACGTGCCCGGACACGCTCTCGCGCCGGGGCGGTTCCTGGCCGGCCAGGTGGAACAGGTGGTCCCGTTCGTCGTCGGTGAGGCGCAGGGCCCGGGCCAGGGCGGCCAGCATCTGGCGGGACGGGCGCGGACCCCGGGACCGTTCCAGGCGGGTGTAGTAGTCCACCGACATCCCGGCCAGCGACGCCACCTCTTCGCGGCGCAGACCGGGCGTACGACGCCGGGCGCCGGGCGCGAGGCCCACCGCGGCGGGGTCCAGCCGGGCCCGTCCACGGCGCAGGAAGTCCGCGAGTTCGCCCCGGTTCACCACGTCGGTCACCACGCAGGTCGCTCCTCTCACGCCGCTGCTCCCCAGCGTGGCCGACCCCGCCCGACTTATCCAGGGCCTGCCGATCCCCTGAAAGACGGGTCTCTCCCGGCCTCGCCGCCACCGTCCCAGAGTGATGGCACCGCAACGAGAAAGAACGAGCGAACCAGAGAGAACGAGAGGTGCGGATCATGCTGACGTTGGTGACAGGCACGACGGGACAGGTCGGCCGCCGCTTCGTACCGAGGCTGCTGGCGCAGAGCCGGCCGGGGGAGCGGGTACGGATCCTGGTGCGCGACGAGGCCCGGGCGGAGCGGTTCGCCGAACTGGGCGCCGAGGTCGTCCTCGGGGACCTGCGCGACCCGGAGGCGCTCGGCAAGGCGGTCGCCGGCGTGGACGCGGTCGTGAACGTCGCCGCCTCCTTCCGCGGGGTCCCGGACGAGGAGGCGTGGGCCGTCAACCGGGACGCGGCCGTGGCACTGGGCCGGGCGGCGCTGGCTGCGGGCGTCGGACGGTTCGTGCAGGTCAGCACGGGGCTCGTGTACGGCAGCGGACGGGGCCGTCCGTTGGCCGAGGAGGACGAGACCCGGCCCGGCGGTGTGATGTGGGGTGCGTACCCCGAGTCGAAGGCGGCGGCCGAACGGGAACTGCTCGCGCTGGAGGGTCTGGACGTACGCGTCGGCCGGCTCCCTTTCGTCTACGGCGAGGGCGACCCGCACCTCGCCCAGTCGCTGATGTGGGCCGCGCACTGGGCGGCGGCCCAGCGGCTGCAGATGGGACACCACGCGGACGTCGCACAGGGCCTGCTCCGCATCCTGCACGCACCGGGCATCGCGGGCCGGATCTACAACATCGGCGACTACGCCCCCGTCACGGCGGTCGAACTGCACCAGCTCAACGGGGTGGAAGTCCCCGCCGAACTCTACGAACGCACCGACCCCGACCCGTGGTTCGGGATCACCTCCACGGAACGGATCCGCAGGGAACTCGGCTACCGCCCGCTGTACCCCAGCGTCTACGCGGCCCGGGACGCCGGCGCGCTGTGAGCTAGTCGACCCCCCTGATCCGCCCCACCAGCACTGCCCCCGCCAGCCCGATCACCGCCGCCACCAGATACAGCACCCGGTATCCGCCCAGGTAGGTGACGATCGGCGCGGCGAGGGCGGGCGCCGCGACCTGGGGCAGGGCGTTGGCCACGTTGATGACGCCCAGGTCCTTGCCCCGGTCCAGCGCCTTCGGCAGTACGTCCGTCATGAGGGCGAAGTCGACCGACGTGAACACCCCGAAGCCGATCCCGAGGACCGCCGCCGCGACGATCGCCCCCGGCCAGGTCTGCCAGCCGGCCAGCGCGGCCGTCGCCACCGCCATCAGTACGCCCGACCAGATCACGAACGGTTTGCGACGGCCCACCCGGTCCGACCAGACCCCGCCGACGACGACCGTGGCGAGCAGCGTCACGCTGTTCACCGCCGTCAGGATGAGCACGCCCTGCTCGGGGTCGGAGTAGTCGAGGCGGTCGCGCAGGTAGTACAGGAGATACAGCAGCACCAGCGCGTTGCTCAGATTGATCAGGAACCGGGTCAGCCAGGCCCAGCCCAGGTCCGGATAGCGACGCGGACTCAGCCAGAACCCGGCGAGAAAGGTCCGCCACGACCACACCGGCCGGTCCTCGACCGCCAGCCGCAGATCCCCGTGCCGGAGCACGTACGGCAGCACACCCAGCAACGTGAACGCCGCGCACGCCGCATACCCCGCGCCCACGCCTCCGGCCGCCGTCGCCAGACCCGTACCGCCCACCACCCCCAGAATCTGCGCCGCGCCCAACCAGCCGCCCACGGAGCCCCGTTGGAGCCGGGGCACCCGGTCGGGGACGGCGGCCGTGACGGCGGCGAAGGCCGCGTTCAGGGTCAGCTGGACCAGACACCAGCCGGCCACCATCGTCCACAGCCCACCGGCCCCCGCGAGCAGCAGCAACGACACCGCCCCGCCCGCCGCGCCGCCCACGATCCACGGCGTACGGCGCCCCCACCGCGACGTCGTCCGGTCCGACAGCGCGCCGAAGAACGGGTTCGCCACCAGCGACACGAGGGCGCCCGCCCCGGCCACCCAGGCCAGCAGGGTCTCCTTCGACATCCCGGTGCCGGGCGCGAAGTCCTCGGCCTGGGAGGCGAGCAGGATCTGCAGCGGCCCGAACCAGCCCACCCAGATCGCCCCGTTGGCGAGCGACAGCGAGGCGGTCCACCCCCGCTCGACCCGCTCGACGGGCTCGGCGAGCGCACCCACCGAGCGGGACACGTCAGTCATCCTTGATCGTCCTCAGTCTCTCTGCGCCCGGAGAAGGTCCCTGAACCAGCCGTACGAGGCCTTGGGCGTCCGCTCCAGCGTCTCGAAGTCCACGTGCACCAGCCCGAACCGCCGCGCATACCCCTCCGCCCACTCGAAGTTGTCCAGCAGCGACCACACGAAGTAGCCGCGCACATCCACGCCCGCCTCCACCGCCCGATGCAGCGCCCGGACATGACCGTCCAGGTAGGCGATCCGGGCCCGGTCGTCGAGCCCCTCGTACGAGCAGCCGTTCTCGGTGATGACGACGGGCGGCAGCCGGTCGCCGTACCGGTCCCGGAAGGTGGTGAGCAGCTCGGTCAGACCCTCCGGTACGACGGGCCAGCCGAAGTCCGTCACCGGCACGCCCTCGATCTCCTGGACGGTGAAGGGGAGTTCGGCCGGGATCGTCAGCCCGCCGAACTCGATGTCCGCGCCCTGAGGTGCGCCCACCTTGGTCGGGGAGTAGTAGTTGACGCCGTAGAAGTCGAGCGGCTCCCCGATGATCTTGAGGTCCGACTCCACGTCGCCCGGCATCAACTCGCCGATCCCGTCCGGGTATTGACCCAGCAGGACCGGATCCGCGAAGAGCCGGTTGAGGAGCAGGTCGTAGAACTCGGCAGCCTCCAGGTCCGGTTGCTCCTGAGAGGCCGGCCAGGTCGGCCCGTGCGAGTTGGCGATCCCGATGTCCGTCGCACCGGCGGCGCGCAGTGCCTGTACGGCCAGACCGTGACCCAGGAGCTGGTGGTGGGCGGCCGGCAGCGCGTCGAACATCAGCTGCTTGCCCGGCGCGTGCGCGCCCAACGCATGCCCGAACAGGGTGTGTTCGGCGGGCTCGTTGATCGTGATCCACTTCTTCACGCGGTCACCGAGGCGCTCCGCGACGACGGCCACGTACTCGGCGAACCGGGCCGCCGTGTCCCGCTCCAGCCAGTCCAGGCTCGTCGGCAGGTCCCAGTGGAAGAGGGTCGGGACGGGGCGTACGCCCGCCGCGCACAGCTCGTCCACCAGCCGGTCGTAGAAGTCCAGGCCGCCGGGGGAGTTCACCCGGGGCCAGGAGATCGAGAAGCGGTACGCGTCCACCCCGAGGCCGGCCAGCAGGGCCACGTCCTCGGGGTAGCGGTGGAAGTGGTCGCAGGCCACCGCGGCCGTCGACCCGTCCTTCACACGCCCGGGCTCGGCCGTGAAGGCGTCCCACACGGACGCTTCGCGCTGGTCCACCGCCCCCTCGATCTGATGCGCCGAGGTGGACACGCCCCACAGGAAGCCGGCCGGGAACTGGGGTATCGGGTTGGTCGCCATGCGCCGGATCATGGGTACCGGGGGTAACGGGTGTCAACGGCCCGGCGTGAACAACCAGTTACGCGCCTTCCTTGAGGACGCGCGAGATCAGTTTGCGCTGCTCCTCCGTGAGCCGGGGATCGGCGCAGTACACCGTCTTCCCGTCCACCGTGAGTTCGTAGCTGAAGCCGTCCGGTACCCCGATCGGACGGGTGCCCCGGCCGGCGGAGACCGCCCGCTCGGCCAGGGCATGCCACTCGTGGGCGTCGGACCGGCCCGAGGTGTCCACCTGGGCGTGCCGCTCGATGCCCGCGAATCCGCCGGTGCGCCGTACCTGAATACGCATAGCTCATTTCTAGTACGAAAGCCCCCGAGAGGCCTACCGGTCCGCGAGGCCTACTGGGTCGGCACCCCGACCTGCTCCCACGCCTTCAGTACGGCCTGGAGTTCGTCGCCGTCGTCGAAGCGGTCCCTGGCCGCCGCGACCGTCAGCCTGGCGAAGTCCGCGAAGCTGGCCTGCGCGTACAGCTCGCCGCCGGTCAGCACGTCGTACCAGATCTGTCCGGCCTTCTCCCAGGCGTTGCCGCCGAGGGTGGTGGCCGCGAGGTAGAAGGCGTGGTTGGGGATGCCGCTGTTGATGTGGACGCCGCCGTTGTCACGGCCGGTGCGGACGTAGTCGTCCATCGTCGCGGGCTGCGGGTCCTTGCCGAGCACGTCGTCGTCGTACGCCGTGCCCGGAGCCTTCATCGAGCGCAGGGCCTCGCCGGTGACGCGGGGGGCGAGCAGGCCCGCGCCGATCAGCCAGTCGGCCTGGTCGGCGGTCTGGCCGAGCGAGTACTGCTTGATGAGCGAGCCGAAGACGTCCGACATGGACTCGTTGAGCGCGCCCGGCTGGCCGAAGTACGTCAGGTTCGCCGTGTACTGCGTGACGCCGTGGGTCAGCTCGTGGCCGATGACGTCGATGGGGAGGGTGAAGTCGAGGAAGATCTCGCCGTCGCCGTCGCCGAACACCATCTGCTCGCCGTTCCAGAAGGCGTTGCCGTAGTCCTCGTCGAAGTGGACGGTGGCGTCCAGCGGCAGACCTTCGCCGTTGATCGAGTTGCGTCCGTACACCTTCAGGAAGAGGTCGAAGGTGGCGCCGAGACCGGCGTAGGCGCGGTTCACGGTGGCGTCCTGGCCCGGGTCGGAGCCCTCGGAGCGGACCAGCGTGCCGGGCAGGTCCTGGCGGTGCTCGGCGTCGTAGATGGACCGCAGCGGCTTCTCCTCGGGCGGTCCGGCGGGCAGGGCCACGCTCGGCGCGCCGAGGACCGTGGTCAGGCGGCGGTGGGTGCGCTGGTAGGCGTCTCGCTCCAGGGTGCGGCGGGCGGGACCGGCGAGCACCGGGTCGTCGGCCTGGGCCACCTTGTCGAGGACGTGCGGCGGGATGATCGTGCAGAAGACGGGCTCAAAGCCCCCGTTGGTCGTCATGCCCGGCACCTTTGCACCACGTCATGGGGCTGTCACTACCCGCAACCATGATTGGTGAAATACCGGGATAAGGAGCCCACGATTCGGTGACAGAGTGGTATGGCGCACTTTTCGCCCCTTTTGTTCTTCCGCTCCCGCATACTGGCAGTCCCGCATAGTGATACAGGCCCGCGCCCCCGGCGCGGCTCGGCTAGCATGCTTCGCATCATGCGTATCGGGCTGCTCCTCCTTAGCTGCCGCGGCGAGGGCCTGTAAGTCGAGGCCGACCCCCTCCCCGCGGAGTCTGGCGTTGCGCCGTCGGCCGTCCTTCAGGACACCACGAGGAGCCCACGCATCATGGCCCACAGCGCCAATCGCCAGCAGCCCAGTTCCATGCCGATCCACAAGTACGGCGAGTACGAGCAGGTCGACATCCCCGACCGCACCTGGCCGAACAACCGGATCACCGTCGCTCCTCGCTGGCTCTCCACCGACCTGCGCGACGGCAACCAGTCCCTGATCGACCCCATGTCGCCCGAGCGCAAGCGCCGGATGTTCGACCAGCTGGTCAAGATGGGCTACAAGGAGATCGAGGTCGGCTTCCCGGCCTCAGGACAGACCGACTTCGACTTCGTCCGCTCCATCATCGAGGAGCCGGGGGTCATCCCGGACGACGTCACCATCTCCGTACTGACCCAGGCCCGCGAGGACCTGATCGAGCGGACCGTCGAGTCGCTGAAGGGCGCCAAGCGCGCCAACGTCCACCTGTACAACGCGACGGCCCCCGTCTTCCGCCGGGTCGTCTTCCGCGGTTCCAAGGACCAGATCAAGCAGATCGCCGTCGACGGCACGCGCCTGGTCATGGAGTACGCCGAGAAACTGCTGGGCCCCGAGACGGAGTTCGGCTACCAGTACAGCCCCGAGATCTTCACCGACACCGAGCTGGACTTCGCGCTGGAGGTCTGCGAGGCGGTCATGGACGTCTGGCAGCCCGGCCCGGGCCGCGAGATCATCCTCAACCTGCCCGCCACGGTGGAGCGTTCGACCCCGTCGACGCACGCGGACCGCTTCGAGTGGATGGGCCGCAACCTGACCCGCCGCGAGCACGTCGTCCTCTCCATCCACCCCCACAACGACCGCGGTACGGCCGTCGCCGCCGCCGAACTGGCGCTGATGGCCGGCGCCGACCGCGTCGAGGGCTGTCTGTTCGGCCAGGGCGAGCGCACCGGCAACGTCGACCTGGTCACCCTGGGCATGAACCTGTTCTCGCAGGGCGTCGACCCGCAGATCGACTTCTCCGACATCGACGAGATCCGTCGTACGTGGGAGTACTGCAACCAGATGGAGGTCCACCCGCGCCACCCGTACGTGGGCGACCTGGTCTACACGTCCTTCTCCGGCTCCCACCAGGACGCCATCAAGAAGGGCTTCGACGCCATGGAGGCCGACGCCGCCGCCAAGGGCGTCACGGTCGACGACATCGAGTGGGCGGTCCCGTACCTGCCGATCGACCCGAAGGACGTCGGCCGGTCCTACGAGGCCGTGATCCGCGTCAACTCGCAGTCGGGCAAGGGCGGCATCGCGTACGTCCTGAAGAACGACCACAAGCTGGACCTGCCCCGCCGGATGCAGATCGAGTTCTCGAAGATCATCCAGGCGAAGACGGACGCCGAGGGCGGCGAGGTCACCGGCGCCGACATCTGGACGGTCTTCCAGGACGAGTACCTGCCGAACCCCGAGAACCCCTGGGGCCGCATCCAGGTCAGCACCAACCAGTCGACCACCGACAAGGACGGCGTGGACACCCTCACCGTCGAGGCCGAGGTCGACGGCGTCGAGACCACCCTGGTGGGCACGGGCAACGGCCCGATCTCGGCGTTCTTCCAGGCCCTGCAGGGCCTGGGCATCGACGCGCGGCTGCTGGACTACTCCGAGCACACGATGAGTGAGGGCGCCTCCGCGCAGGCCGCCTCCTACATCGAGGTCGCCATCGACGACAAGGTTCTGTGGGGCATCGGCATCGACGCCAACACGACCCGCGCCTCCCTGAAGGCGGTCGTCTCCGCCGTCAACCGCGCCGGCCGCTGACTCACCCGACCGGTTGGTTTCAGGCCCCGTCCGCCCTTCGTGGCGGGCGGGGCCGCCGTCGTATACCGGCCAAACCAAGGGTGGGTCATGGGCAGGTCTGGTCCTGGGTACTGACTCCGCATCAACAATGTGGCTAACATCACGCCTGCGCGGCAGTGTTGCCGGTGGGGGTACCTCCCGCGCCCTGCAACAGGCAGTGGGGGGTAGCTACCGGAGGTGCGACGTGCTCCCAGGACGGCGACGAGGCGGCCGAGACGGTCGTGGCGTACGCGTCGTGCGCAGAGGCCGGACAGCACGCGTCCTGGGCTCCCGTACGGTCTGGACGGGTGTCGGTGACGGCGAGTTCTTCTGCCCCGGCTGCGGCGGGGACCGCAACTACCAGCGTCTGACCGGGCGCCGCCGCTTCACACTCCTCGGCGTACCGGTCCTCCCGCGCGGCGAGACCGGCCCGGTCGTCGAATGCGCGGCCTGTCAGCGGCACTTCGGCACGGACGTCCTCGACCACCCCACCACGACCCGCTTCTCCGCGATGCTCCGCGACGCGGTCCACACGGTCGCCCTCGCGGTCCTCGCCGCCGGCGGCACCCACGCCCGCCACACCCTGGAGACAGCGGTGACGGGCGTCCGCGCGGCCGGCTTCGACGACTGTACGGAGGACCAGCTCGCGGCCCTGGTGGAAGCCCTCGCCGCCGACACGGGCCGGCTCTTCGGCCCCCCGTGCGGCCCCGGCCTCGCCATAGAACTCCACGAGGCGCTGGACCCCCTGGCCCCGCACCTCGCCGCCCCCGGCCGCGAATCGATCCTGCTGCAGGGCGCCCGCATCGCCCTGGCCGACGGCCCGTACACCCCGGCGGAACGCGACGTCCTGACGACGGTCGGCGCGGCGCTGACGATCTGCGGGGACGATGTGACCCGGCTGCTGGCGGCGGCGCGTACGCCGTCCTGAAGCGTGCCGCGGAGGACCGGCTCCGTCAGCGCCTGCGGCTGGACCGGCCGGACCAGCCACTTCCGATCCCCGCGACGTGCAGGGCCAGGGCCATCAGGCCGAGCAGCATGACGTTCGTGGAAGTGAAGACGTCGTTCGTCGAGATCTCGGCCGCGTTGATCAGGAACGCGACGAAGAACAGTACTGCTGCGGCTATACCAAGCATGGGACGGTTCCTCTCAAAGGGTAGACCCCGGGTGCCCCTTCGCCCGGTTCGTACTCCCCGGGGAGTAATCCGGCCCCCGTGTCACCCCCGGCAGTAGCCCCGAACTCGCCCTCCCGCGCGACGAATCCACCCTCGTGCGACGGAATTCTGGTGAACGTCAGCCAGAAGTCCGGACGAGGGGAGGGTCTCGACATGGAGGCCGCAAAGACAGTGACGAGGGCTCGGCGCCGACGAACCGTGCCCTGGCTCGTGCTCGGGCTGTGGATCGGGGTGCTCGCGATCGTGGGGCCGTTCGCGGCGAAGCTCTCCGAGGTGCAGCACGACCGGATCACCGACTATCTGCCGGCGAACGCCGACTCGACCCAAGTAGCCAGGATCCAGGACCAGTTGCCCGGCGGCGAGACCACCCAGCTGGTCCTCGTCTACCACCGCGACGGCGGACTCACCGCCGCCGACAAGGAGACGGCCGCCGCACAGGTCGACCGGATCGCCGGCGAACACGTCCTGACGGCGACCCCGCAGGGCGTACCGTCCGCCGACGGCACCACCCTCATGTACCCGGTGAGCAGCAACGAGCCGGGCACCGACGAGAAGAAGCGGGACGCCCTGGTCAACGACGTACGCGAAGTCGCGCACACCGAGGGCGGGTTGGATGTCGAGGTCGGCGGTCCCGGCGCGCTCGCCACCGACGCCGCCGAGGTCTACAACTCGCTCGGCGGACCGCTGCTCTACACCACCGTCGGCGTGGTCGCCGTCCTGCTGATCCTCATCTACCGCAGCCCGGTGCTGTGGCTGGTGCCGCTGGTCGTCGCGGGCATCGCCGACTTCCTGTCGATGGGCGTCGCCTACGGCCTCCACCAGGCCTTCGGCACCACGGTTTCGGGCCAGAGTTCGGGCATCATGACGATCCTCGTCTTCGGCGCCGGCACGGACTACGCCCTCCTCCTCGTCTCCCGCTACCGCGAGGAACTACGGCAGATCGAGCGGCCGTACGACGCGATGCTCGCCGCTCTGCGCGGCTGCGGGCCCGCCGTCCTCGCCTCCTCCGGCACGGTCGCCGCCGGGGTGCTGTGCCTGCTCGCCGCCGACCTCAACTCCAGCCGCAGCATGGGCCCGTTGGGCACGGTGGGCGTCCTGTGCGCACTGGTCGCGATGCTCACGCTGCTCCCCGCGATCCTCGTCCTGCTCGGCCGCCGGGTGTTCTGGCCGCTCGTCCCCGCGTACGGCAGCACGCCCAAGGTGCGGCGCCGCTCGCTCTTCGCCGCGATGGGCAGCTCCGCCGGGCGCCGGCCCCTGGTGGTCCTCGCGAGCGGGGCCGTCCTGCTCGGCGCGCTCGCCCTGGGCGCGCTGAACCTGCCCGGACCGGTCAAGCAGGAGGACGCCTTCGTCGACAAACCGGAGGCCGTCGCCGCGATGCAGACCCTCGCCGGGGCCTACCCCGACCGGGGCACCCAGCCCATCAGCGTCATCACCCCGGCAGGACGGGCGGACGAGACGCTCACGACGATCCGGGGCGCCGACGGGATCAGCGACGCGCAGAAAGGACGTACGGGAGACGGCTGGACCGAGATCACCGTCTTCGCGAAGGACGCGCCCCAGTCGGCCGCCGAGACGACCACCATCAAGGAGCTGCGGAACGAGTTGCCGGGCTCGTACGTCGGCGGGGTGAGCGCCCAGCAGATCGACCTGGTCGACACCAACGCACGGGACCGGTGGGTCGTCGTACCGATCGTCCTCCTCTCCGTGCTGCTGATCCTGGTCGCGTTGCTGCGCTCGATCGTCGCGCCGCTGATGCTGGTGGCCGCCGTGGTCGCGGTGTGGGGGGCCTCGCTCGGCATCGGCGGACTGGTGTTCGGGCCGCTGCTCGGCTTCGAGGGCACCGATCCCGGGCTCGGGCTGCTGTCCTTCGTGTTCCTGGTCGCGCTGGGCGTCGACTACGGCATCTTCCTGATGCACCGGATGCGCGAGGAGGCGCTGCGGGGCGCGGAACCGGTGGCGGCGGCGCTCACCGCGCTGCGGACGACGGGCGGGGTCATCGCCTCCGCCGGGCTGGTCCTCGCGGCGACCTTCGCGGTGCTGACGAACATGGGGCTCGTCCAACTCGTCGAGCTGGGCTTCGTGATCGCGGTCGGCGTGCTGCTGGACACCTTCCTCGTCCGGACGTACCTGGTGACGAGCGCGAGCGTGGCGCTGGGCAGGAGGGTGTGGTGGCCGGGGGCGCTGTCCCGGAAGCCGGACCCGGACGCCGTACGACAGGAACGCCAACCGGAACCCGTATGAGATCCGTCGTACGAGCGAGCGGGCGCCCCTCCCTGCCGGAGGGGCGCCCGCTGACGGAGGATGAACCCGTGCAGCCAACCACCGGAAGAGCGGCCCGTGTTGGATGGGGCGAGCGGATCATGGCCGCGATCATCCGCGACCCCCGCAGCGCCCCGCACGCGACCCGCAACGACGCGCTGCTGGCCCTGACGACCGCCGTCGCCGGTACGGCCATGGCCCTGCTCGTCGACGACGGCCGCCGCCCCGACGCGCTCGGCTGGGTCCTGCTGCTCGCCCTCCAGGTGCCGCTGGTGTGGCGCAGGCGCCGCCCGATGTTCGTCCTCGCGGTGGTGGTGGCGCTGGTGGTGCCGTACCACGCCCTGGACAACAACCACTCGGCGCCGACCCCGGCGGCCTTCGTGGCCCTGTACACGGTCGCGGTCACCGGCCGCCCCCTGCGCACGCTGCTGACCGGCATGACGGTCCTCGCCATCTCCATGACGGTCATGCTGACCGTGGACACCAAACAGGCGATCGAACTCCTGCGCATCTTCGGCTGGATCATCGCCGTCCTGTTCGTCGGCATCGACCTCCGCTTCTACCGCGAGTACGTGTCCGCCATCGTCGAGCGCGCCGAGCGGGCCGAACGCACCCGCGAGGAGGAGGCCCGCCGCCGGGTCGCGGAGGAACGCCTGCGCGTGGCCCGTGACCTGCACGATCTGCTGGCCCACACCATCACGCTGGTGGGAGTCCAGACCTCGGTGGCGGCCCATGTCCTGGCCGCCGATCCGGACCGCCTGGACCGGACGGCGGTCGCGAAGGCCCTGGACGACATCGCCGAGACCTGCCGAACGGCACGCGGTGAGCTGCGTACGACGCTGGAGGTACTGCGGGAGGGCCAGGGCGCGGGAGACACCCGCGGCCCGCTGCCGGGCCTGGCCGGCCTGCCCGACCTCGCGGAGACCGCGCGGGTGGCGGGCGCGAAGGTCGAACTGGCGGTACGGGCGGACGCCGTACCCCCGGCAGTGGGCGCGGCGGCCTACCGCATAGTCCAGGAGGCGCTCACGAACGCCGTACGGCACGGAGGGCGGGAGGATCTGACGGTACGGGTGCGGCTGTACGGGGGCGAGGGCGCGCTGCGGGTGGAGGTGACGGACGACGGGGTCGGCATCGGCGAGGACACGTCTGGGGACGGCGGCGGGTTCGGGCTGGTGGGGATGAGGGAACGGGCGCGGAGTGTGGGCGGCACGCTTGATGCCGGCCCGGGGGAGGACGGGGGGTTCAGGGTGAGTGCGGTACTGCCGTTGCCGGTGAACAGGGAGGGGGTCAGGTGACCGCCATTCGCGTACTGCTCGCGGACGACCAGACCCTCGTACGGGCGGCCTTCGCGATGCTCGTCGAGTCGGCGCCGGGCATGGAGGTCGTAGGGCAGGCGGGTACGGGCCGTCAGGCCGTCGAACTGGCCCGCAGCGCCCGCGCCGATCTGGTCGTCATGGACATCCGGATGCCCGACCTCGACGGTATCGAGGCGACGCGGCTGATCGCCGCCGACGAGGATCTGGCGGGCGTGAAGGTGCTGGTCCTGACGACGTACGACACGGACGAGTACGTGGTGGAGGCGCTGCGCGCGGGCGCGTCGGGCTTCCTGGTCAAGGACACGAAACCGGCGGAACTCCTGGACGCGATCCGCACGGTGGCGGCAGGCGAGGCCCTGCTCTCCCCGGGCCCGACGGCGAGCCTGATCGCCCGTCTGCTGCGCAGCGCCGAGGCGCCGACGCCGACGGGCGGCCCCGAATGCCTGACGGAACGGGAACGCGGGGTGCTGAGGCTGGTCGCCCGGGGCCTGAACAACACGGAGATCGCGGAGACCCTGGGCCTGAGCCCGCTGACCGCGAAGACCCACGTCAGCCGGATCATGGGGAAGCTGGGCGCGCGGGACCGGGCGCAGCTGGTGATCGTGGCGTACGAGTCGGGGTTGGTGACGCCGGGGGGAGTGGCGTAGAGGGGAGTGGCGTCGGGGGAGTGACTCAAAGGGGAGTGGTGGGCGTGCGGGTACGTATGTTCCGTACGTGCTACGAGTGGTGACGAATCGTCAGCGGAGTTACTGTCACCTCCTGTTGTCGTAGTACCGGCACGTCGACACTGTCGGCACTTCGGTACCCGCATGCTCCGACCCCACTTCACTCCGCAAGGGAGAGCGATGACGCCCCTGAGCCGCACGCTGCTCGCCGCGACCACCGGCGCGGCCCTGATCACCGGCACCGGAATCGCCACCGACCTCACCGCGACGAAGGCCCAGGCGGCGGCCACCCGCTCGTACTGCACGTCATCGGTCCCCTACACCGCGGGCAAGGGCGGCTACGACACCTACCGCATCCCGGCAGTGGTCACGACCCGCAAGGGCACCCTCCTGGCCTTCGCCGAGGGCAGACACGACGGCGCTGGAGACAGCGGCGACATCGACGTGGTCCTGCGCCGCTCCACGGACGGCGGCTGCACCTGGGGCCCGCTGTCGGTGATCGCGGCCGGGAACGGTGACACGCGGGGCAATCCGGCGCCGGTGGTGGACCAGCGGACGGGCCGGATCGTGCTGGTGACGTCGTACAACTCCGGCGCGGTGACGGAGGCCCAGATCATGCGCGGCGAGGCGACGCCGGAGCAGAGCCGCAGGGTCTTCGTCCAGACGAGCACCAGCGTGAGCGACGGCCGCCGTTTCACGCGCCCGAGAGACATCACGGCCCAGACGAAGCTCCCGAACTGGCGTTGGTACGCGACGGGTCCGGGCCATGCGGTGTATCTGACTCGCGGCCCGCACGCGGGCCGGATCGTGATCCCGTCGAACCACTCGGTGGCCCCGCCGACGGGTTCGACGGACACGGGCCAGGAGTCCAAGTACTACGGCGGCCACGCGATCTACAGCGACAACGCGGGCCGCACCTGGCGCCTGGGCTTCGTGGACGACTCGTACGACGGCATCGAGAACGCCAACGAGACGAGCGCGGCCCAACTCCCGGACGGGAGGCTGTACTTCTCGTCGCGGGACCAGAACGGGGTGGCGCTCGGGAATCGCCTGGACTCCTATTCCAGTGACGGCGCGAAGTCCCTGGACCGCCCGTACACGGTCCAGCCGACGCTGAACGACGTCCCGATCGTGCAGGGGAGTGTGCTTCAACTCCAGGGCGGTTCGGGCGCGTTGCTGTTCTCGGGGCCTTCTGAGCCCACGGCACGGCGGTCGATGGCGATCTGGCGGAGCGGGGACGGGGGAGAGACGTTCACGAAGGTGCTGACGTTGTCGAACCGCCGGGCAGCCTACTCGGACCTGGTGCGGGTGGACCGGCGGTTGGTGGGGGTGCTGTACGAGACGGGGACCGACGGGACGTACGAGTCGATCGAGTTCCGGCGGGTGGGCGTGGGGACGGTGTCGTCAGGAGTCCCCGCGTCGTAACGCGTACAGCGTGGGGACTTGTCGCTTTCCCAGGGTCTTCTCGGGGGACTCCGGGAACGGCATGGCCATGACGTAGAGCGTGCGGCCGTCCGGGCACGTCGTGGCGTTACCGCTGGCGGACAGGGAATGGCGCCAGCGGGTGGTGCCGGACGCGGTGTCCAGGAAGGTGAGCGTGCCCCGGTCGGTGGACTTCTTGGCGCGGGTGGCGACGCAGACCGTGCCACCGGTCAGGACAGGGCCCTGCGAGCTGACCTGGGTTCCCATGTCGTGGGTCCAGCGGCGCCGGCCGGTGTCGGCGTCGAAGACCTGGACGAGATAGGAACCGGTGATTTCCGGGGGTTCGTTGCCCCCGGCCAGGACCGTGTCACCGGAGACGCGGAAGGTTCGTACGATGTCGATGCCGGTGTCCGCCTGCCAGCGCAGGCGGCCGGTCGACACGTCGACGGCGGCGAGGGTGGTGCGGTACTCGTCCCCGTAACGGCGGACCGCCGCGTACAGCGTGCCGCCCACCCGCTGGACGCTCAGCTCGGAGCCGACCGGCAGATTCCCCGCCCGCCGCAGGTCCTTCCCCGAAACGGCGTCGAGCGTGACGAACGCGTTGTGCCCCTGGTCGGCGCTGCCGCTGCTGGGGTTGGCGGTCATATGGAGTTCGCGTCCGGCCAGGACCGGGGCGCCCAGGAAGCCTTCCGAAGGGGACTTCCAGCGCAGGGTGCCCGTCGCCAGGTCCAGTGCCCAGGCCATCGACCCCCCGCTGAACACCCCGGAGGTCAGGTACACCAGACCGTGCCCGGACACCGGCGCCGATGGATCCACTGTCCTCGCGGGCAGCTCGGTGCTCCATCTGATTCGGCCGGACCGGGTGTCGAACGCGTGGACGACGGTCGGCGAGGCCACGACGGCGTCCCCGATCACCACGAGCATGACGTCCCCGGCCGGTGTCGGCGCGTAGTCGGTCAGACCGTCGACCTCGCGCTCCCAGAGCACGCGGCCCGAGGACGCCTCGATACCGTTCACGACCGTCCGCCCGCCCGTGCGGACGCCGGTGATGCAGACGACGCCCGCGCCGAACACCGGGACGGACTGGCTGTCGAGGTCCGACAACGCCTGCCACCGCTTGCCGCCGCGGGACTGGTCCATCGCCATCACCCCGCCGAAACCCGACAGGTACAGGACTCCGGCGTGCGCGTTCAGCGCCGAGGGATACACCCCGTCCAGCGGCTGGGACCAGACCTGCTCCCACGGCCACTGCTCCGCGCCGCCGTCGAGGAGCCGCCAGGTCCCCACCCCGCCGGCCACGGCCGCGAGTCCCCCCGCCCCCAGCACCATGAACCGCCGCCGCCCACCGAACCGCCCCGGCACCACGCCATCCGTAGCCGCACCGTCAGTCGCCGTCATCCCGCCAGCCGCCCCCGCCCCAACCCGCCGCACACGACCCGTCCCGGCCCAGCATTCTCGCGCGGCGGAGGGGACTTGAAGAAGGACTTCGGCCAACCTGGTTGTCGTACCGTCAGCCCAACTGCACGACCGTGCTGTAGCCGCTGGTACGGAGTGTGCTGGCGCTGCCGATGGCGGTGGCGCCGCCGTGGTAGAGCAGCAGGGCCCCGGCGGAGTTGGTCGCCCAGATGTCGGGGTTGCCGTCGCCGGTGTTGTCCGGGCTGCCGTAGAGCTGGGGGAAGAGAGCGGGCGTCATGCCGGTGGCGTAGACGTCGTCCCCGTCCAGACTGGCGCCGGACGTGCCCAGGCTGGTGAGGACCGTGCCTGTGCCGTCGCTTTCGAGGATGCCCTTGCGGAGGTACAGGGTGCCGCCCGCGATGCGGTAGATCATGTCGGCGGCGCCGTCGTCGTTGTAGTCGGCGATCGTGACGAAGTCGCGGGTGCCCCAGTCTGCGGTGGTCATCTGGGTGGCCGTGGTGAAGTAGCCGCCGCTGTAGCCGGAGAAGACCCACAGCTGGGAACCGCTCGCGCCACCGGCGACGAAGAGTTCGGGCTGGCCGTCGCCGGTGATGTCGCCCGCCGACTTGATCTCGGAGAAGGTGCTGGGGGAGGGGGCGTTGGCCGGGAGCCGTACCTCGATGCGTCGGGAGACGTCGAGGCCGCCGTAGCCGTCGCCGGGGTAGATGAAGAGCCCGCCGTCGGGGGTGCGCATCACCCAGTCGGTGGCGCCGTCGGCGGGGGCGAAGTCGCCGTTGTGGGTGATCAGGGAGTACTGGGGGTTGGTGGAGGCGCCGTCCCAGAGGTGGGGGGCGGTGCCCTCGTCCATCAGCAGCTTCCAGCGCTCGTGGATGCCCCAGGAACCGGAGATCCACGTACCGCTCTTGGAGACCGCGGTGATCAGCAGGTTTCCGGCGGCGGAGAGGGAGGCGAAGTCGGGGGCGCCGTCACCGCTGAGGTCGCCTGCGGCGTCTGCCTTGGTGCGTGGGGTGACGTAGAAGCTGTATTTGCGTTCGGGGGAGATGTTGCCCGCCGCGTCCACGGCCTTGGCGTAGAGGGTGTTGGGGCCGGCGGAAGGGGGCTTGATGCCCGTGACGGTGAGCGAGGTGACGGGAGTGCTCGTGGCGCTGCAGGACTTGGTCAGGCCGTCCGTGGTGCCGCTCGTGCCGTTGGCGCAGACCCAACTGGCGGTGTTCGTGGAGTTGATGGAGTAGACGAACTTCACGATGTCGGTGTCCTTGGTGTCACCGACCTTGAAGGTGAAGGCGCCGGCGGTGCCGAACGGCTTGTCCGACCAGACCTCGCTGTCGCCGTTGATGTCGGTGTCCTCGGGGAACTCCGCCGAGCTGACCTTGGGTGAGGAGGGGAGAGTCGTGTCGTACGTGAACCGGCACCACTTGGTGCCGCCGCTGGGTCCCCAACTGCTGCTGGACTGGTCGTCCCAGGCACGCACCCGCCACTGGTAGGTGACGCCGTTGACCAGGCTCTCAAGGACGGCCGAGCCGGTCTCACCGTTGCTGATCGTGCTGTAGATGCTCCTCTTGGTGTTGTTGTAGTTGTCGGCGTCGTCGGTGCCGTCCCGCCCGATCTCGAACTCCAGCTTGGTGAGGACCCCGTCGGGGTCGGTCGCCTTGGCACTGATGTAGGGCGTGGTCTTGCCGAGACGGATGTAGGGCTTGGCGCTGGTGTCGCAGGAACCGGGCTGCATGTCGATCGCGGTCGGGGCGTTGGGCCTGCGGTTGTAGGTGACGGACACCTCGGGGGAGCCGTCCTCCTCGGCCTTGAACTTCTTCCAGGAGTACGAGTCCGTCTCCAGGCTGGTCGCGTTGGTGGTGGGAGCGGCCGATGAATTGGAGGCCACCAGACCGATGTTGAGGGTGGACCAGCCGTTGTCGGCGGCGTCCTGGGCCAGCGAGGTGAGCGTGAGGTGGACGTTCGTGTCGGGGCAGGCGCTGTTGGACTTCCAGCCGTAGGCGAACGACTTGGAGGTGATCTTCCGGCTCCAGGTGGGCTGTCTGTTCCAGGTAGTGCCGGAGGAGAACGGGCCGGTGTGCCACACCTGCATGGTGCGCTTGCTGCACGACCAGGAGTGGGTCTCCAGGATCTTCAGCGTGGCGTTGGTGACGGTCGCGTCCTTGATCGACTTCTGGAACCGGAACTTGAAGAGGGACCGGGCGGTTCCCCAGGTGTCCTTCTCGAAGCCGACCCGGGCTTCCTTGGTGTCCTCGTTGTAGTTGGCGCCGTCGTAGAAGCTGGAGTTGGGGTACTTCTTGTAGACGGTGGTCCAGTTGCTCCTGAGACCGATGGTCGAGGGGTCGAGGAAGACCGGGTAGACCGGGGCCTCGGCGGCCGTCAGGTAGGCGTCGGGCGGGGTGATGGTCAGCACGCCGTCGCTGTCCACCGAGGCCTGGGCGGTGGTGGCGTGCGCGCCCTCGCCGGGGCCGTGCACGGCGGGCAGGGCGAGCGTGTCGCTCGCGGCGGCGGGAACGGCGTACGCGGCGGGGTCGGCGTCGGACTCGACGGGGCTGTTGTTCCAGGGGGCCATCGGGTCGTCCGTGCCCCCGTCCTCCGAGGCGTCACTGTCCGAGGAGTCGCCGTTCCCGGACCACTCCTCGACCACTTCCGGATTCTCGTTGGTGCCGGTGGCGGCGTCCGGGTCGGCGGACGGGGTGTCGGTGTCGTGCGTGCCCGCCGAGTCCCAGAGGAACGGGGTGGGCGAGACGGTGATCTCGTTGCCGTCCTTGTCCTTGCCGCGCAGGACGTCGGTGGCGGCGTCCAGGGAGAAGGCGAGGGTGGGCGAGGTGAAGCGGTAGCGGGGCGGGTCGGCGGCCAGCGCGGTGGCGGCCTCCGGGGTGTGGATGATCAGGACGTGGGTGTAGCCGGTGTCGCGTGCGGTGAGCATCAGGTCGACGTCCGGGAACACGCCCTCGTACAGCGCCTTGTTGTCCTCGACGACCGGCTCGGGCAGCGCGCCGGGCCACTCGACCAGGAGCTCGTGGCCTTCGGCGGTCATCGTCAGCAACGGGGTCCAGACGGTCTCATCGGCAGCCTGTACGGCGGACTTGCCGGTGGTGCGATAAACGGCCGTAGTGACGGTGACCGCGGAACTTCCCCCGCTCGCCCGGGCCTTGGTGGCCGAGGCGCGGTCGGGGTCGCCCGTTGCGAAAGTGACCGGGTAAAGGCTGTTGACGGTGGACCAGCCGTCGTCGCCCCGCCGCAGCGAGGTGTCGATCGGGGCCCATTCCCCCTCGGCGTTCTTCGCCCGCTGCGCCTGCGCGGAAGCTCTGTACGTGAAGGTGCCGTCGGGGTTGGCGTAGGTGGTGGAGAACTCGTCGGTCAGCGAGGCGACTTGGACCTTCTTGCCGGTCTTGCGGGCCTGCCGCTGGGCCGTGTCCTCGTCGATTGGTTCGCTTTCGCGCTTGGTCCGGGCGTCCGTCTCCGACGATGACTTGGACGGGCCGTCGTCGCTCAGGGCCAGCACGGTCGCACCGCCCGCGAGCAGCGTCAGAGCCAGTACGGCGGCAAGGGCGGCACGCCCGCGTCGCTTGCCGGTCGTCGCTTCCGGGGATATCGCTCCGGGGGCCGCCTCGCTCGGTTCGGCGGCGCTGTCGAGGTCGCTCAAGGGGCCCTTCTCCAACGCTGATTCGGGGTTGCCCTCGGGTCCGGTGACAGACCGTGCGAACGCACGACGCGCTGTGCTCGGGCGGTTGGAGTATGAGCAGCCGACCCCTACGGGATCAACACCCTTGTGGAGAGGGGGAACTGGCGGATCGGCAGGATCGCGTACCGGACACGTTTTTTTGCCATTCTTTGTTCAGATTTGACGAGTGACATAGCTAACACAGCTTTATCTCGCCTTGACGTGGATCTTCACAAACCCGCAAGTTCTTCCTCATCGTTGATCGCCGTGTGCCAACGGCCTGAACGTCTCTGATGGTTGTGGATCGGGCTGGGGAAGGTCGGTTGGCCGTGGGTGGGGGTTTGTCGTGGTGCGGCAGAGGTTCGCTGGCGCGCAGGTCGTCTCGTGAGCGGTTGATACGCCGAAGAGCACGGCTCGGTGTCGTCGCCGCTGTTTTCCTCGCTCTCAACATCGCTGTCCTGCCGGGCGCGGTGGCCCTGGGCCCCGACAACAACAACCCGCGTACGACAGAGGTCGAGCTCGACGAGTTGCAGGAGACGGACACTCTCGTCCTCGACGAGACCGCGAGCGACAAGCTCGGGGAACTCGACGGCGTCCCCTCGACCGAGCCGGAAAAGGCCTACAACCCGGCGGCAGTGGTACCGGTGCCGGCGGCGATCGGCACCGATGTGCCGGTCGCCGGCCTGGCCCCGGGCACCACCGAGCAGGTCGCGGCCTCCACCGACGGCACGGTGACCGTCGGCGTCGGCGCGCCCGAGGACGCGACGGCCGCCGAGGCCGACGCCCTTGAGGGCGAGTGGACCGTCGAGGTCAAGCCCGAGGCCGAGGCGGTGGCGGCCGGCGCGCAGGGACTTCTGCTGGAGGTCGACGCGCCGGACACGGCCACGGGTGAGGCGGTCGTCCAGATCGACGCGACCCGGTTCGCCGAGGCTTACAGCGCGCAGTGGCTGGACCGGCTGTCCTTCGCCCTGATGCCCGCCTGCTACCTCACCACCCCCGACGAGGAAGGGTGCTCGACGGGTGTCCCGCTGACCACCGAGGTCGAGCGCACCGCCGACGAGGTGACCGTGCCGGTCGACGCCGGCGGCGACGACTCCGGTTCGGAGGCGGACCCGGGCGAGGACACCTCGACCGACGAGCCCGCCGAGGGCGCCGAGACCGAGAAACAGGTCCAGGAGACGTTCCTCAACCTGACCGTGGACACGGCCGACCTGAACTCCGTAGCGGCCGCCGCGACCACCAGCGCCTCCACCGCGGCGAGCAACGGCGAGGACCCGTCGGTGAGTTCGGCCGTGTGGCGCGGCGACAGCCAGGCAGCGAGCGCACAGCAGGTTGCCTCCTCCGTCAGCGGCGCGCTGGTGATGGGCACCTCCTACGGGGCGGGCTCCGGCGGCGACTTCGGCGCGACCCCGATCTCCTCGGCCGGTTCCTGGTCGCAGGGCGGTTCGTCGGGCGCGTTCACGTACGCGTACACGATGGCGGGCCCGCAGGTCCCCGCGGGCCCGTCGCCGAATGTGACGCTGAGCTACAACTCGCAGTCCTCGGACGGCCGTACGTCCGCGACGAACAACCAGGTCTCCTGGATCGGTGAGGGCTGGGACTACAACCCGGGTGCGATCACCCGCACGTTCGTGGGCTGCGCGGCCGACACGGCGAACGCGAACAACGCGGGCAAGTTCACGGGCGACCAGTGCTGGGGCTCGTACAACGCGGTGCTGTCCCTGAACGGCACGACCACCGAGCTGGTGCTGGACGACACCACCAAGGAATGGAAGAGCGCCCGCGGTGACAACACCCGGGTGGAGCTGCTGACTTCGGCCGACTACACCCGCATCACCGGCATCGCCGCCTCCAACAACGGTGACAACAACGGGGAGTTCTGGCGGGTCACCACCAGCGACGGCACCCAGTACTACTTCGGCCTGAACCGGCTGCCGGGCTGGACCTCCGGCAAGGAGGAGACCGAGTCGGTCCTGAACGTGCCGGTCGCCGGCAACCACAGCACCGACCCGTGCCACGCCACCAAGTTCGAGGACTCCTTCTGCGACCAGGGCTGGCGCTTCCAGCTCGACTACGTCGTCGACCTCAACGGCAACGCGATGTCGCTGTGGTGGGACAAGGAGATCAACGCCTACGCCAAGAACAACAACGTGGCCAGCGCGGTCGAGTACGACCGGGCCGGCTACCTGACCCGCATCGACTACGGTCAGCGCGCGAGCACCCTGTTCACCGCCGAGCCGCTGGGCCGCGTGAACTTCACCGCCCAGCAGCGCTGCTTCAAGGACGCTGGTGTCGGTACGCCGGAGTGCTCCGAAACCAACTTCGACTCCAAGCAGTCCGACCTCACCCGGCCCTGGTACGACACCCCCGCCGACCTCGCCTGCGAGACGGGCAAGAAGTGCTCGACGTACGCCCCGACGTTCTGGTCGCGCAAGCGCCTCGCGACGGTCACCGCGTGCGCCCAGCGCGAGCAGGGCGTGACGCTGACCGAGTACAACCCGGCCGACGACTCGGGTTCCCGCAACGCCTGCGGCATCGCGGACACGACGTACGGCACGACCCTCCTCTCGAAGGTGGACTCCTGGAGCCTCGCCCAGTCGTTCCCCTGGGGCCTGACCGGCGAGTACACGGCACTCTGGCTGGAGTCCATCACCCGCACCGGCTACGGGGTCGACGGCGACACCCAGCCCCTCAACCCGGTCCGCTTCGGCCACAACGGCGCGGCGCTGCCCAACCGGGTCAAGGAGGGCGCGGGCGACACTGACCCGCTGTTCGGCCGGCTGCGCATCGAAACGGTGGTCTCCGAGTACGGCGGCAGCACACGCATCACGTACAAGGCACCCGAGAAGGCGTGCCTCACCGGCACGAACTTCCCCGCGCCGGACAAGAACACGTTGCGCTGCTACCCGGCCTACTGGCACGCGGACGGAAACCTGGCCGACGAGCACACCTCCTGGTTCCACAAGTACGTGGTCGAGAAGATCACCGAGGACGCGCAGCTGGCGGACGCGGTGAACGACGTGACGACGGAGTACAAGTACGAAACCGACGAGAGCGACCTCGTCAGCGGTGCGCTGTGGGCCAAGAACCAGGCGGAGTTCTCCCGTCCCAAGACCCGTACCTGGGACGACTGGCGCGGCTATCCGGTCACCATCACGGTCACCGGTGACACGGGGGCCCCTTCGGGCACCGTCGCCTCCAAGTCGGTCACCCGCTACTTCCGGGGCATGAGCGACGACGTTCTCGCGGACGGCACCAAGCGGGGCCTCACGGTCAAGGACGTCACAGGGGCGGCCATCGCGGCCGACCTCAAGGCCTACGCGGGCATGGTCGCGGAGTCCCTGACCTACCCCAATTACGGCTCGGACACCACCGCCGGGTGGATATCCCGCACGGTCAACTACCCCAACCCACCAGTGCGGTTGGCCACCCGCGACCGCACGGACGGCCCGGACGTGGTGTCGGAGCGGGTGACGCTGGGCTCGGTCAAGACGATCACCAAGTCCTCGAGCACCCGCCCGGGCGACGACGCGGACCTGCGCACGGTACTGACGGAGACCGACTACGACTCGACGTACGGGCTGCCGACCGAGGTCCGCGAGTTCGGCGACGAGGAGCAGCCCAACGACGAGTCGTGCACCCGCACGACGTACGTCAACAACGACACCAAGGAAACCACCGCCGTCAGGGGCGTCTACCTGATCGGCCTGGTCAGCCAGACGATCACCACGACGGGTACGTCGACCTGCTCGACGGCGCTGTCGGCGGCGACGGCCTCGACGCTGGTCACCGGCTCGCGCGTCTTCTACGACGACGCCACCTCGCTGACCGCCACACCCACCAAGGGCCAGGCAACCCGCACGGTGGTGCCGACGGAGGCGGGCACGGGCTGGAACTCCACCTTCCCCGAGTCGCGGACGACGTACGACGAGTTCGGCCGGGTCAAGGAGGTCAAGGGCCCCACCGCGGTGACCGGCACCACGTCCTACGAACCGTCCTCCGGCCAGGTCTACAAGATCACGACGGTCCAGGACGATGACGTCACCGACGCGGAGCCCGGCCTGACCTCGGTCACCACGGTGGAACCCGGCCGCGGCGCCACCCTGACCTCGACCGACCCCAACGGCCGCGCCACGTCGTACGAGTACGACGCGCTGGGCCGTACGACGGCCGCCTGGGACCCCACCCAGCCCGCCACGGACGATCCGACGGCGCGTTACACGTACAACACCCCTGAGAACGAGCCGGTGTCCGTCGTCACCAAGTCACTGGAGCGGAACCCCACCTCGGCGCCCGACGGTGACAAGGCCGTCTACACGGCCTCCACCGCGATCTACGACGGCCTGGGCCGCGAACGGCAGTCCCAGACCCCGGCGGTGGGCGGCGGCAGGCTGGTCACCGACACCTTCCACAACTCCTCCGGCCAGGTCAGCAAGACCAACAACGCCTATTACATGTCCGAGGAGCCCAGCACCAAGCTGGTCGTCCCCGACTCCGACTCACTCGTCCCCAACGAGACGAGATACACGTACGACGGCCTGGGCCGCGTACTGACGGTCACGCCCTACCACAACTCGTACGCACAGGACGGCACGACGCACGACAACGGCGGGTCGGCCGTGCCCAGCACGGACCGCCGCACCCGCTACGAGTACGGCCTCGACTACACGATCGTCCGTCAGCCGAAGGGCACGCCCGGCTCCCGGGTGTGGACGGACGCGCTGGGCCGCACGGTGCAGCAGGACACGTACAGCGACACGGCGCTGACCGAGGCCGGCGCGATCTCCACGACGTACGAGTACGACCTGCGCGGCGACATGGTCACGTCCACCGACGAGGTGGGCCACACCCGCACCTGGGCGTACGACGCCCTCGGCCGGGTCGTCGGCACCACCGACCCCGACGCCGGCAGTACGAGCACCGACTACGACGCGGCGGGCCGCGTGGCCTCGGCGACCGACGCCCTCGGCGGGAAACTGTCCTACAGCTACGAGGGCTACCTCCGGGTGGCGGAGGTCAACTTCACCCCGGCGGGCGCGCCTTCGGGCACCATGGTCCAGTCGTACGCCTACGACTCCGCCCCTGACGGCAAGGGCCAGCTGGCCTCGGCGA
Source organism: Streptomyces sp. NPDC002156 (assembly GCF_053593675.1). Classification (NCBI taxonomy): domain Bacteria; kingdom Bacillati; phylum Actinomycetota; class Actinomycetes; order Kitasatosporales; family Streptomycetaceae; genus Streptomyces; species Streptomyces sp. NPDC002156. Next base: position 25,150 of record NZ_JBSFDA010000069.1, read on the forward strand.
TCCGCTACGAGGACGGCAGCAAGGCGTACAAGACGTCGATCGCCGGGTACACGGCGGACTACCAGCCGACGTCGATGACGCTGGCCATGCCCTCGGGCACGACGGTGGGCACGACCGCGGACGGCTTCAAGACCGAGTACACGTACAACTACACGTACAACGACGACGGTCAGCTGGAGAAGTACACCACCCCTGAGGTGGGCGGCCTGACCGCCGAGTCCGTCATCACCCGCTACAACGAGGCCGGTCTCCCGACCACCGTCTCCGGCCAGGACTGGTACGTCACCGAGACCGACTACTCGCCCTACGGGCAGGTGCTGCGCTCCACGGTCGGCGAGATCGGCCACCGCCTGTGGCAGGACAACTCGTTCAACGAGTCCACGGGCGAACTGCTCACCAGCGCACTGGTCCGGGAGAACGCGACCGACACGTCGGTCGTGGCCGCCCATGAGGTGAGCGAGCGCGCCTACGCCTACGACGCCTCGGGCAACATCCTGTCGGTCTCGGACAAGCTCGGCTCGGGTACGACGTCCACCACCGACCAGCAGTGCTTCACGTACGACGCGCTCGGACAGCTGAAGACGGCGTGGACGACGCCGAACGGCGGAGCCTGCACGGCCACCGGCAAGACGACGGCCGAGCCGGTGTACTCCGACGGCACGGTCAACGTCTCCTCGAACAACGCCGGTTACTGGCAGTCGTACACCTACGACGTGCTGGGCAACCGGGAGTCGAAGACGGTCCACAAGGCGGACCCGACGGTCACGTCCGGGACGGTGGCCACCAACAACGACGTGACCACCGACTACAACTACGGCGAGAACGACGTCGCCACGGTCAAGAACGACCAGCCGCACACGCTGACTTCGTACACGACGAAGTCGACGACGGCGGCGGGGGCAGAGGTCAAGACCCTCTCCACACAGACGTACGACGACGCGGGCAACCTCACCAACCGCACCACGGGCGGCGACACGTCCCAGGGCCTGACCTGGACGTGGGACGGCCAGGTCGAGTCGGTGACGGGCTTCGGACCGGAGGGTTCCGGGGCGTGGGTGGGCGCGTCGGAGATGTGTTTGGACCTCACCGACGCCAGTACGACGGCGGGCACGGCACTCCAGCTGTACGTGTGCAACGGAACAAAGGCGCAGAACTTCCGCCTCGACGCGCTGGACACCGACAACAACGGCACGGTCGAGAGCGCGGCCATCGGCCAGTTCGTGGTCGGCGGTCGTTGCGCACAGCCGACGAGTGCGGCGGCGGGCGCGGCGGTCCAGATCCAGCCCTGCAACAAGGCCACGGCGGCACAGCGCTGGGAGGTCCTGGACACGGGCCTGATCAAGCTCGTGGGCACGAGCCTGTGCATGAACGCCGCGTCGCTGACGAACGGCGTGGACCTGGTCCTGGCGACCTGCTCGGCGTCGGCGACGGGCCAGGTGTTCAAGCCGGCCTCGAAGACGACGTACGTGTACGACGCGATGGGCAACCGTGTGCTGGAGCGCTCGGCCGCCGGCGCGGTCCTGCACCTCCCGGACACGACGGTCTCCCTGACCCCGACGGGCAAGCTGCGCTCGGCGGAGCGTTCCTACGGCCACGGCGGCGCTCCGACGGTGACGCGCTACCGCGAGGCGTCGTCGACGTCGGGCGCGGACGAGCAGGTGTTCGCGAACGCGGTCGACCACAACGGCACCCCGCTGGCCGAGGTGCAGTTGGACGGCGATCAGTCGGTACGGGTGAGCAAGAAGGACCCGTGGGGCGAGGACCGCACGTCGAACGTGGCGACGCGCTCACGCACGGCGTACGCGACGGGCGACGACGACGCGGGCTCGGGCCTGGTGCACCTGGGGGCAAGGGAGTACGACCCGTCCACAGGCCGTTTCATCTCGGTGGACCCGGTCCTGGACCAGAGCGATCCGCTCCAGGCGAACGGCTACTCGTACGCGAACAACAACCCGGTGACGCACTCGGACCCCAGTGGCCTCACCTCGTCGGCGTCGAGCTTCGACGCGTCGATGGCGGCGTTGGACGCGAAGATCGCGGAGTACCAGCGGACGCTGTCGGTGTCGATAGGCGATGTGATCCTGTCGGTCGGCTGGGCGGTGTTCAAGGAGTTCGTCGGCTGGGACGACATCGTGGGCTGCTTCTCGCAGGGTGACCTGTGGGCCTGCGGCAGCCTGCTGATGGACGCGATCCCGTGGACGAGCGTCTTCTCCAAGGGCAAGAAGATGTGGAAGGCCTTCAAGGCGACGCTGGGCGCGGTGAAGGCCTGGCGGGCGGCGAAGGTGGTCGCCGAGGCGGGCCTGAAGGCGGCGAAGGCGGCGAAGGCCGCACTGATCAAGGCGAAGAAGGCAGCGGAGGCTGCTGCGGCGGAGGCGAAACGCAAGGCTAGGGAAGCCGCCAAGGCTGCGGCGGAGGCTGCGAAGAAGAAGTCTCATACGGGGTCCAAGGGGGCTCGGGGGAACGCTCCGCAGGTACAGGCTCGTAAGACCTCGCAGTCCAAGGGGTCGGACGGCGGAGGCAAAGCGGAGTCCAAGTCCGGTGGCTCACGCGGGGGTTCCGGGCGCGACGATGCCGGCGGAGATTCCGGTGGTGGCTCCGGCGAGGGTCCGAGCTGCACGACCAACAGCTTCACCCCGGAGACCCGCGTTCTGATGGCCGACAGCTCGACCAAGGCGATCAAGGATGTCAAGGTCGGCGACAAGGTTTTGGCCACCGACCCGGAAACGGGCGAGACCAAGGTGGAGTCGGTCACCGCCGAGATCAAGGGCGAGGGCATCAAGCACCTGGTCGACGTCACCATCGACACCGATGGCACGAAGGGCTCGAAGACCGCCGAGGTCACAGCAACAGACGGCCATCCGTTCTGGGTCCCCGAACTCGGGGAATGGCTCAAGGCAACCGACCTCAAGACAGGCCAGTGGCTCCAGACCGGGACCGGCACCCTGGTCCAGGTCACGAAGGTCAAGCGATGGACGGCACAAGAAGCTACCGTCCACAACCTTACTGTCAGTAACCTGCACACGTACTACGTGCTCGCCGGAGCGACGCCGGTACTCGTCCACAACTGCGAAACCGAGTTCTTCACTGTCCAAGGTGCGGATGACGCCGCCAGGCTCAGGTCCGGCGGTGATCCCTTCCCAACCGAGCCCGACCGGGCGCACTTTGGACCTGGGGTGTATTCGTGGGGGAGTCGTGCCGAAGCAGAGGCGTACGCGGCCAACAAGCCAGGTGCTGAAATCATGAGGTTTACGATCCGTAACAAGGACCTGGCAGGTTTCGCTCAGGCTCATTTCGGCAACATGTCGGATGACGAGGCAACTGATTTCATGGAAAAGTACAGCCTCCTGTGGGATGGTGATGCGAGTCACGGTCTGAGCTATATATCCAGACCGACCGCTCGCGGTACTGAACATTTCTTCTCTTCCAACGTGTTTTCGTTCTTGAGGTTCGATTGATGAGAAATCCCAGGACGTATGTATACAGGCTTCTGAAAACATCGTGGGGCGTCCGGGTATCGATTACTGCGCAGGCCGAAATCCGAGAGGGGGCGGAGGGAGGGCGGGTAGACCCCTCCGTGCCTGTCTGGATTGCTTTCGGGGAGGTTGTCGCAGAGCTACCCGAGACCTTTCGGGAGAAGATGAGGGAGGGGCTCTCTGTGGTGGCCGATGAGATTTCAGGGAGTGTTCTGGGGCGACCGGTTACTGTGACGGTTAGTGAGCTCTCCTACGTAGAATCAGACTTTCAGATTGAGGGAATTTCCGTCGCAATGTGCCGCTGGGCTGAGGAAGAATTCGTCCTCCCGCGTCGCAGGATCGAGGAGTCGTTTGATCCGGCAACGAATCGGTACGTTTTTGACTGGCGCTGAGTTCGTGACCGTGGTTCCTGGCGGCGACTGATGCCAGACATTCTGAGAATGTGCGGGATCCGGCAGGCCGGCGACGAGGCACGGGGCAGGTAGACCATCGCCCTGTCTCGGGCCAGTCAGGTGGCGGGCAGCTTGATAAAGGGCTCGGAGACCGAGCAGTCCGAGTAGCCGTACGGGGCCGGAGTCCTGTGAACTTCGGCCCCGTAGACAGTTCTTCAGCATCGGGCGGAAGGTTGGGGGCGGTGCGGTTACGAGTGGGATCGCGGGGGTCGTCCGACACGGTCCGAAGTATCGGTGTCGACCTCGGCCCACACCGTCAGGCCGTTGTTTGTCCGCCGTCTTCCCCACCGGCTTGCCAGTACGTGAGCGTTTTCAGCGTTGCCGCTCCAGGGTGAGGACGGCGGCGGCGATTGACGTCATTCGATTCGGGCTGCACCGGGATCTGCGGAAGATCCGCCATGACTTCAGTCGCGCGATGCCGCGCTCGACCGGTGCCCGGGCTGCGGACAGCGCACGGTTGACGGTCTGTTGGGTGGGTGTGAGGTCGCGGCCCGGCGGGCGTCTGAGGGCCGTCGTCACCCATGGGCCGGCTCCCATGTAGGCACGGTCGGCGAGGACCGGGACGCCCTGGCGTTCGCAGATCCGGATGATCCGGTGGGTGCGGGCCGCGGTGAGGTCGTGCGCGCGGCCGGGCAGGGCGGGTGAGATCCACAGCAGTCGCCCGACCGGGTCGGTCACCACCTGCACGTTCACCCCGTGCCGACGGTGCTTGTGGGAGAAGTCGGCCCGACTGTCGCCGACCCGGTCGCACTCCGCCAGGGTGCCGTCGAGCAGGACGTAGTCCGGGTCGGCCTCGCGCAGGGCGCGCAGCAGGCCGGGCGCGCGGTCGGCGAGCAGGTCGACGACGGCTGTGGTGTAGGCGTGGGCGGTGCCGACGGAAATGCCGAAGCCGGCCGCGAGTTGGGCGAGGGTGTCGTGCCGGCGCAGGTACACCAGGCCGACCAGCGCACGCTGGTGCGGCGGGAGCTTGCAGCGGCGGTCACCCTCGCGGGTGACGATGAGCATCGTGGCCCACTCGACCAGGGCATGGGGCAGGTCGAGTGCGGCAGAATACGGAACCAACGCGGCTCCTGTGCCTGTGGGTTGAGACTTCGAACACCTCCCCCAACGGCACGGGAGCCTCGTGCGTTGCGCACACCTCCAGCGTCACCCGATCAGTGGCCACTCTGAAACAGCTCCGTCAGTGATCAGCAGCCCACGCCCGCGCTCTTCCTCCGGACTTGGTCCGGCTGACGCGCGTACCGCAGGCCCGTATCCCTTGCCTTCGTCGGTCACGCTGACCGTGGCTTTCTCGGCGGCCAGTGTCAGGGCGACCGTGATGGTGTGACTGTCGCTGTGTTCCAAGGCGTTTGCCACCAACTCCCCGGTGATTGTTTCCAGATCGTCTACCGCGCCGGAAGGGAGATCCCGCAACTGAGCCATGTCACGTACGCAGCGCCGGGCGACGCGAGCAGAGGCGAGGTCAGCGCCCGGAAGGGAGAGCGCGGCGAGCGCCTGGAGGTCGGCCGAGGTGTGTGCGAGTACGTCATGGACGTTCTCGCCGAGCTGAGGAGCGCCGTACCTCACTGCTCCGAGCCGATCACCCCGGCACTCGGCAATGAGCAGTGCGTCTCGGAGTGCGTCGGTCAACTGCACTGTCAGCGAGCCCAGTTCACTGGTCGACGACTCTGGGGATGCGATCAACTCCTGTGCACGACCGAGGAGCCTGTCCGCGAGGCCGAGTTGTACAGCCTCGACCCGGTCGGCGATCCGGGAGACAGGGCCGTCACCGTCTGAGATGAGGAGGCAGGGCTGACCCTCGCTTCCGGTCCAAGGTAGAAGCCGCATCAAGTGATTCACTTCGCCGTCGCTCATGTCCATTACGCAACCTCCAGCCGGCGGTGATCGTCACGCGTGTCGAGGGCGACACCGTAGGCGGCGAACCATGGGGCATCGCGGCGCAGCCGCTGAAGCCGTGCAGTCTCCTCGTGCTCGTGCGCGGTGAGGGAGGGGCGGACGAGTGCGATGGCGGCACCGTCAATGGGCTCGTACCAGGCGTGGACTGTCGGGGCGATCGGGATGCCGGGCTTGATACGCCGAGATGCCTGAGGCGGCACCCGCGGCAACAAACACCTTCTGCGGTGCCGCCCAGGTGACGAGAACACCCTTGCCCAGTCGGCGAGTTCCCTGATCAGTTGTCGCATGAAGGCTCCTTGGCGATCTCAACCAGACTCTCTATGCACACTCGATGTGCTTCAGGGAGCGGCTGCACGCCGACCTTGATTTCTGGTGGGAGTACTCGGAATGAACCCCTGCGGGGCAAGTGGATATTCGATGAGGTTGGAATCAATTCGGTGTCCCGGCCGACGGTGTTGTCCTGCATCCTGAGGAGTACGTGTTCACTGAATTCCATGTGGGTTCACCCGGCATGGCTGCTGACAGCCCCGCTGGGTGAGGCGTTAGTTTGCCGTTTCTCTAACGGGCTCACTACGTCAGTGATCAGCAGCTCGCGCCAGTACAATCCGTAGCTTACGGACATCGAGCGACCAGGCAGGGTGCTGCAATGGTGCGACGTGTGACGAAGGACTGGGCTGTGGCGTTCCCCGGGCTCGCCGTCTGGCGCCCCCTGCACCTCTTGCGCCGGATCGGTCCGGTCGTGCAGGGGATCTGCCTCGACCGGTCGACATCCGGGGACGGGTACCTCCCGACAGCGCATGTGCATGCGCTGACCAAGGCGTTCCCCGTGATCTCCTTGACCTTGGGACACCGCTTGGAGCGCCCCTCCGGGCAGCCGGAAACTGTGCTCTTCACCCGTCATGAAGGAGAGTTCCAGCGTGCGGTCGACGCCTTGAAAGCACAGAGTGTGCTTTCCCTCGACGAGCCGCCGTCGCTGGAAGCGATCGTGAAGGAGTATCACTCGTCCGCCTCTGCCCGCCAGGAAAAGGGACTTCCCCCGGCCGTGGTGGAGATGGAGGACAGCATCCTCATCGCTGCGGCGGCCGACAGACGCGACCTCGTCGAGGATGGCCTGGGCATCGCCGCCGACCTCGCCGGCAAGTGGCCGAAGGCCAGACTGCCGCTCACTTGGGTCTCTGCGGACGCCTGGCTCGAAGGCATGCGGAACAAGGCGGACGACCCAGAGGGGCTGGAGGATACGATCAGGAGCCAGATCGCTGCACACAAGCTCGACAAGCTCAAGGAATGATTCAGAGCCGTGTTCGTCTAGTGCGTGAGGAACCCAAGCACGCCTGAGCTGAGGAATATGAGGTCTGAACTGTGACGGCACTGATCACGTAGCCGACGTGGGTCGAACTCGCAGAGGCCTCACCGGAATCATTTTCCGGCGGGCTTCTGAGATGCCTGGCGGCAGTAGTTAGTCATTTCGAGAATGAGGAGCACCGTGCAGGTCGCCGGAGTCGACATCTACGTGAATCACCCCGTGCTGCACCTGGGAGCGACCGACTGGGTTCCAGTCTCTCTCGCTCTAGACTCTGCACCCGCGGTCGGCTGCGATACTCACGTGGCTGTTCGGGTTCGAGCCCAGGGGGGACTCATCAAGGTGCGTCTCTTCACGCAGCCCGAAGCGCCGGAAACCGAAGGACCCGATCCGGATTTCACCACAGTCTTCGATGGCTCCCTCCTGCTGTCTGACGGCCGTATCGCAGTCGGTGATGTTGAGCAACTGACCCGCTTCGTGCATCGAATGGGTGACCGTGGTGAGTTCCACGTGCGTGTCGCAGCGGACTCGCCGGGGCCAGATGCGAGTGCCATCGACATCACTATCACTCGCCCCAGCAAGTGATCTGCGGGACGACCACCTTGGCGTGCCGATGAGGGCTCGGAGACCCAGCAGACCGAGTAGCTGTACGGGCCGGAGTCCTGTGAGCTCCGGCCCCGTGGAATATTTCTTCAGCATCGGGCGTGAGGTTGCGGGCGGCGCGGTCACGAGTGAGATCGCGGGGGCTGTCCGACAGGTCCCGAAGTAGGGGTCGACGTTCAGTATCGGGTTCTCACTCTCAACGAGATCAAGGCTTACGGCTATATGGACGCCGATCGGGTTGTCTGGTCCGCCGTCGAAGTTGATGGGAATTTCCCGAGGAGCGAAGAGGACGGAGGCGCCGGTGAGTCAGTCGAACGCAGCTGACTGTGTCCATTCCTTTCTGCGCCATCGCACGCTCATCATGACTGCGCTGGTGGGCAGCTACCCGCAGTTCGACTCGCTGGACCACGTGCTGAAGGCCGTCCGCGCAAGGGAGCTGGAACGAGGGGCTCACTCGGATGCCGGCTTCTCGTACTCGATCCATGGACGCGGGTGCCGGATGATCGGACCCGATGGGGCGGTGATCGACATGGACCTTCTCCTGGATGGGTCGGAGGCGTTTGACGCTTGGCGCCTGGAGGTTTTTGCGCGAAGCGTCGGCATGAGCCCGGTTCCGTCCAGAGACGACCTTCTTCAGGAGTGCCATGGCATGGCACGAGCGGGAATCCTCACTGAGCCGGAACCAGGATGGTTCGGCCCCATCGAATGACGCGTAAGCATGCCGACTGGACCCAGCTGAAGGACCCTCAACCGTCGCCCGGCACGGGATCCCGTCAGGACCCGACGCACCGGCTGATGCGCAGAGGCGGGTCGGGATTTACGTACACAGCACAAGCAGGAGCAAGTTCGTCCCCAGTGGGGTCCGGCGCCAGTCGGTCGGTTGTAATGCCGTGGTGGAGACATGGTGGTGGGGTGCGTTGCGGCCTCGCATGTGGGACAAGTCCAGGACCGGGCGCCTCGTGAGTTCCTCACGACCGTCGGCCTGCCCGTGGCCTCTGTCCTCTTCACAGCGGACGAGGCCAGCGGACCGGACCTTGACCGGGCGGTGGACCGTGAGGTCGTGCGGATTGGGTACGACGTGGAGGGCGAAGGGTCCTACTACGTTGAATGTGAGACTGGTGCCGTCCTGCATGTCGAGGAATACGAATTCACCGAATTCCATGTGAGTGCTTCGGTGCAGAGTTTCGCAGAATGTTTGGAGGTCTTCGAGAGGCGGACTTCTGAGACTGCTGCCGACGCCGAATCCGACGAACTGGAAAAGATCGCGGAGTCGCTGCGCAGGGCCCTTGCCGAAATCGATCCGTCCACCCTGCGCGAGGATCCGGGGTTCTGGTACTCGCTTCTCTTCGATGTCGCGATCGGTGACTACCGAGCGGACGAAGAGGAGTGAAACCGGTCGTCGATGGTACGCGCCGTCGGCGTTCGGGTTCGCCCGTTATCGCCGCTGATGGCTCCGCCGGGTGAGGCGGTGTTTGCAGGGATTGAAGGTGGGATCATCGAACAGGCCCCGGAAGCGCGGTGGCGATCTCGGCCCAAACGGTGACGCCGCTGTTGGTTTGCCGTCTTCCCCAACGGGCTGCCAGTACGTCAGTGATCAGCAGCCCCCGTCCGCGCTCTTCCTCAGGACTCGGTCCCGTCGGCGCGGGTACCACCGACCCGTATCCCTCACCCTCGTCGGTCACGCTGACCGTAGCCGTTTCAGCGGCCAGGGCCAGCGTGACCGTGATGATGTGGCTGGCGCTGTGTTCCAGGGCGTTGGCCACCAACTCCCCGGTGATTGTTTCCAGATCGTCCACCGCGCCGGAAGGGAGATCCTGCAATTCGGCCATGTTCCGGACGCAGCGCCGGGCGACGCGAGCAGAGGCGAGGTCCGAGCCCGGGAGCGAGAGCGCGGCGAGTGCTTGGAGGCCGGCCGAACTGAGTGAGACGTCATGGATGTCCTTGCCGAGCGGAGGAGCGCCGTACCTCACAGCTCCGAGACGAGCGCCCCGGCACTCGGCAATGAGCAGTGCGTCTCTGAGTGCGTCGGTCAACTGGGTTGCCAATGCGCCGAGTTCACTGATCGGCAACTCTGGGGCTGCGATCAACTCCTGCGCGCGACAGAGGAGTCTGTCTGCGAGGCTGAGCTGTACGGCCTCGACTTGGTTGGCGATCCGGGTTACAGGGCCATCTCCGTCCGAGATGAGGAGGCACGGCTGGCCCTCACTTCCGGTCCAGGGCAGAAGCCGCACCGCGTTATTCCCTTCGCCGTCGCTCATGTCCATCACGCAACCTCCAACTGATGGTGAATGTCGCGCGCGTCGTGGTCGGCACGGTAGACGGCGAACCACGGGGTGTCGCTGCGCAGCTGCTGAAGCCGGACCCTCTCCTCGCGCTCGTACGCGGTGAGGTAGGGGCGGACGAGTACGACGTCGGCTCCGTCGATGGGCTCGTACCAGGCGCGGACTGTCGGGGCGACCGGGGCACCGGGTTTGGTGCGAAGAGATTCCTGCGGCGGTACCCGCGGCAACAAGTACTTCCTGCGGTGCCGCCCAGGTGACGAGAACGCCCTTGCCCAGTCAACGAGTTCCTTGATCAGTTGTCGCATGAAGGCTCCCTCGGTGCGGGTCGTGCACGTGGACTTGATGTCCATGGGTTTGACGAGGCGGTCGTTGGCGGGTGCGGCCGTCGGAGCGAGGCAGGCCCGCCAACTCGACCTGCTTGAAAGGCGAGTTGCCGACTACCTAACCCCAAGATTTCTCACAAGCAATATTTCTCGCAAGATGTCTCACTCGAAAGAGTTCTCAGAGGGAAATCGGCGTCTACGGTTCACGTGCGGCGATACCCTGCGCGGCAGGGAGGTAGAACATGACCGACGCCCAGCCCAACCTGCACAGAAGGCGCCTCGGACTAGAGCTCCGGTCGCTGCGCAAGGCGGCGGGAATGAGCCTTGCCGAGGCGGCTGACCGACTGTCGCTGTCCGGCGCCCCGGCGCTGAGCAAGATCGAGAACGGCAAGCAACGGGTCCCTCCCATCGCGCTCGCCGGCTTCTTCGAGGTGTATGGACTCCAGGACAAGGAGCGCGTCGACAAGCTGCGCAGGCTCGCGTCGCTCGCGAACTCGGGGCGCCGGACAAACCTGCTGGATCAGTACCGTCAGTCCATCCGCGACCCTTTCGCCGAGTACCTGCACCTTGAGGAACTGGCCGTCAAGAGCGACACGTTCGCGTGGGTGGTTCCTGGGCTGCTTCAGACCGAGGACTATGCCCGAGCCGTCGTGGAGCGCAGCCGGAAGTGGCAGACCGACCGCGAGATCGACAGCTTCGTGGAGCTTCGTATGGTCCGGCAGGAGGCTCTGTCACGGGAGAACCCGCTGCATCTGTGGTGTGTGCTCGACGAGTCCGCGCTGCAGCGCGAAGTGGGTGGGAAGCATGTGATGAAGGCTCAGCTTGAGCGGCTGCTGGACGTCACCACCCAGAACAAGAACGTGGCGATCCAGGTTCTCCCGTTCGCGTACGGGGCCCATTCCGGCGTCGACGGGCCGTTCCACCTGCTGCACTTCCCCGCTGGGTCGCCCGTGGCCGTGGTCGAGCCGATGACAACGTCGTTGTATCTGGAGGAAGATAGCGACATCGGACGTTACGAAACGGCGTTCAACCATCTCCGCACCGAAGCGCTCGACGCGGAAGCCTCCCAGCGCTACATCCACGATCTGATCAAGGACCGCTACACATGAACAAGAAGGTCGACCTCACCAACGCCACCTGGGTCAAGAGCGACCTGAGCAACGGTGGTGACAACTGTCTGGAGGTCGCCTTCGTCGACGGCGTGGTTGCCCTGCGTGACTCCAACGACATCGGTGATCCCGACGCCCGGATACTCGTCGTCTCCGAGGACGACTACCGCGCCTTCGTCGGAGGCATAGCCAAGGGGCAGAGCAGCCTTCTGCTGAAGTAGAGACACTGGTCGGAACAGTCCGAGTGGCGGGTCGTTGCCGGAGGCGACGGGCGTGACACCGGCGTTTTCCCGGACGGGCTCGCCGACCTGCGGCTCGGCCCCGGAGCAGGCGATCAAAGGTCCAGGACAGCCCGGACCAGAGCGTGCCAGACTGGTCATGAGAAGCCCCCGCGACTGGGGTGCGCGACGAGCGGGAGGTTGTGGCGATGAGTGCAGCGGAGACCGAGTATCCGATCTATCCGGGACTGAGGCCACGGCTGTCGGTCGAGGAACTGCTCGCGGCGAAGAACGTCCAGCCGATCCGGTCGCTGGACGACCTGAAGGCGGACACCTTCGAGTCCGAGGAGGAGGTGGAGGAGTTCGTTGCCTTCACCTACGCCGAACGCCACCGTGATCTCGCTTGAGGTCCGCCATGCAACCTGCGGTCCTCGACACCGACGTCGCCTCGCACCTGCACAAAGGCACGCTCACCGGCCCTCTGGGCGCCCGGCTCATCGGCCGTCGGCCCGTGATCTCCTTCGTCACCTACGGCGAACTCACCAAGTGGGTCGAAGTCCGGGACTGGGGTGGACGCCGCAGGCAGGAAATGGCTGACTGGCTCTCCGGTGTCCCCGTGCTCCTCGGCGATGAAGCCGTCGCCGCAACCTGGGGCAGGCTCGCCGCCGCCGGGCAGAAGGCCGGACGACCGCAGCCGACCAACGACATGTGGATCGCCGCCTGCTGCCTCGCCCACGACCTGCCGCTGGCCACCCTGAACATCAAGGACTACCGATACTTCCAGGAGACACACGGCCTCCGCCTTCTTGGCGAGGAGTAACCCGTACATCTCCTCGGTGGCATCGCCAGGGAGAGTTCTTCCAGGAAGCGCCGACCGACTACCCGGTGATCGGCGGGCCGCGCCCCTGCCCTACAACAACCCCGCCCCCGCCAAAAACTTCCCCACCCGCTCCACCTCGTCCTCCGACAACGGAATCTGCGGATCAGCAGTGACCGGACAATCAATCACCCCCCGCAAATAAAGCGCCGCCTTGAACGCCCCCAACCCCGCCGAACTACCCCCCATCCGCACCGGATCCCCCGCCCCCACCATCCCGAACAACACACACAACCGCTCCTGCTCGGCCCGAGCCCGCTCCCAGTCACCAGCCCGGCAGAAGCGGTACAGGCGTACGTAACCCCCCGGGTCGACGTTCGCCAGACCAGGTACCGCCCCGTCCGCCCCCATCGCCACCGCCGAGTCCACCAGCAGTTCGCTGCCCGTCAGGACGCTGAAGCCGGTGATCCCGGGGTGTTCCCGCACCCCCGTCACGACCGCCCGGAACGATGCCAGGTCGCCGCTCGAATCCTTCAGGCCTGCCAGGACGCCGTCCGCCGCCAGTTCCAGGACCAGGCCCGGAGGCAGCTTGCTGTGGACCGATGCCGGGAGGTCGTACGCCACCACCGGGACCGGGCTGCCCGACGCCACCAGGCGGAAGTGGCGGGCGATCTCCGAGGGGTGCGTGCGGGTGTAGAAGGGGGCCGTTACCACCACTGCGTCCGCGCCCGCCGCCGAGACCGACCGTACGTGGTCCAGTACCCGGGGTGTCGTCATGTCGATCGCGCCCGCCAGGACCGGTAGCGACCCGGCGACATGGCCCACCACCGTCTCCACCACCAGCCTGCGCTGATCGTCCGTCAGATACGCCGCCTCGGACGACGAACCGAGCACGAACAGGCCGTCCACGCCCGCCTCCACCAGGTGGTCGACCAGCCTGACGAGTGAGCGTACGTCCACCCCGCGGTCCGGTGTCAGGGGAGTGCAGACAGGAGGGACGACACCGGTCAGGGGGGTGGGGAAGGTCATCAGGGCTCCCTGGGGTCTTTCGGGGTGGGGGGTGGTGCTGCGGAGGTTTTCCGCAGGTCAGAGGCCATGTCGGGCGCGGCGGATACCGCCTGGGCGACCAGGTCCCGCGTCGCCCGGCCCTCCTCCACAGGGTGATGGCAACGGAAACGGTGTCCCGGGATTGACGCGGCCGTGAACTCCGGCATCCCCTCCGCGCACACCTCCGTCGCCTTCCAGCAGCGGGTGCGGAACGGGCAGCCGGACGGGGGGTGGGTCGCGGAGGGGACCGGGCCGACCAGAGGGATCGGGTCGATCGGGTCCAGCAGGCCCGGTGTCGCCGAGAACAGTGCCCTTGTGTACGGGTGACGCGCCCTGTCCGTCACCTCGTCCGCCGGGGACTCCTCCACGATCCGGCCCAGGTACATCGTGATCACCCGGTCGCTCATCCGCCGTACCGTCTGGATGTCGTGCGAGACGAAGACGAGCGCCAGGCCCAGCCGCTCCTTCAGGTCCAGGAGGAGGTTCAGGATCTGGGCTCGGACCGATACGTCGAGCGCGCTTGTTGGTTCGTCGGCCACTACCAGGTCCGGGTTCAGTGCCAATGCACGCGCGATAGCGACTCGTTGGCGCTGGCCGCCCGACAGCTGGCCCGGCAGGCCGTCCGCCAATGCTCGCGGGAGGCCTACCAGGCCCATCAACTCCCTTACTCTCTCCTCCCGTTCCTTCGTCGTGCCCCGCCTGTGCACGTCCAGCGGGTCGCGGAGGATCTGGCGGATCGTCAGGCGGCGGTTCAGGGCCGTCGACGGGTCCTGGAAGATCATGCCCGTGCCTGTGCCGATGGCCGATCTGCGCTCCGCCGGCTTCATCGTCCACAAGTCGGCGCCACGGAAGGAGACTTGGCCGTACGTCGGTGGCTGTACGCCCACCAGTACCTTCGCCAGCGTCGACTTCCCGCACCCCGACTCGCCCACCACGCCCACCGTTTCGCCGGGCGCGACCCTGAAGTCGGCGCCTGTCAGGGCGTACACGCGGTCGCGGGTGAACAGGCCGCCGCTGCGGGCCTTGTGGACCACGTGTGTGTCCGACAGTTCCACCAACGGAGTCGACACGGACGTAACAGAAGTAGCTGTCGTGGTGCTCACTTCACGCTCTCGCTTCCCGTCGGCTCCGGCGTCGTCAGGTCGATCGCCGGGTGGTGGCAGGCCGCCAAGTGCGTTGCTACGCCCAGGAGATCGGGGGCCGTCGTACGGCACGCCTCCGTCGCCATCGGGCAACGGTCCGCGAAACGGCAGCCTTTGGGGAAGTCGGCGGGGGAGGGGACCGTGCCCTTGATCTGGGTCATGCGGACCGCCGCCGACTCCAGTGACAGCACGCTGCCCAGCAGGCCCCGGGTGTAGTGGTGGGACGGGGAGCCGACCAGGTCCGCCGTCACGCCCGTTTCGACGATCTGGCCGCCGTACATCACGACCACCCGGTCCGTCACGTCCGCCACCAGGGCCAGGTCGTGCGAGACCAGGATCAGGGCGAAGTCCAACTCCGAGCGCAGGCGCAGCAGTAGCTCGATGATCTGCGCCTGGACCGTCACGTCCAGCGCTGTTGTCGGCTCGTCCGCCACGATCAGTTTCGGGTCCCGGGACAGGGCCATCGCGATCAGGACCCGCTGGCGCTGGCCGCCCGACAGTTCGTGCGGGTAGCTGCGGAGGGTGCGGTCCGGGTCCAGGCCCACCAGGCCCAGGAGTTCCTCCGGTGTGCGGTGGCCTCCCCTTCGTACGACCTGCTTCAGTTGCGAGCGGATCGTCATCGCCGGGTTCAGGGACGACAGCGCGTCCTGGTAGATCATCGCCATCTCGTGGCCGAGCAGCTTGCGGCGTACGCGCATCGGCTCCATCAGCAAGTCCCGCTGGTTGAAGCGGACTTGGCCGGTCACCCGCGCGCCCTTCGGCTCCAGGCCCATCACCGTCAGTGCCGTCAGCGACTTGCCGCAGCCCGACTCGCCCACCAGGCCCAGTACTTCGCCCGGGTGGACCTCGAAGCTGATGCCGTCGACGATGTTCACGCCCGAGTGGCGGGCCGCGAAGCCGATCGTCAAGTTCTCGACCGCCAGTATCGGCAGGCCGGTTGGGACCGGGCGTGCCCTCGTACGGAGCCGTTGCGCCGCTTCCGTCAGGCCCGGCAGGGCCAGCACCTTGCCCGTGCCCGGCTCGGGGGCCTCCAGGGGGTCCTCCTCCTCACGGACCTCCACGTCCCTCGCCGCCGGTGCCGCCCACGCGTCCGACACGCCCTCCGAGAGGACGTTCAGCGACAGGACGGTGATCAACATCAGCAGGCCAGGGAATACCGTCGCCCACCAACCCCCCGTCAGGACCATGTTCTTGCCGTCCGCGATGACGCTTCCCCAGGACGGGTCCGGCGGACGCACACCCGCGCCGATGAACGACAGCGACGCCTCGAAGACGATCGCCTCCGCCACCTGCACCGTGCAGAACACCAGGACGGGGGCTGCGCAGTTGATCGCCACGTGCTTCAGGACGATGTGCGGCGTTCGCGCGCCGATCACCCGTTCCGCCGTCACGTAGTCCTCGCCGTACTGGTCAAGTACGTTCGCCCGCACCACCCTTGCCACCGGCGGGGTGAACAGGAACGCGATCGCGCAGATCAGGACGGTGATGCCGCCGCCGAAGACCGCGACGAGTACGGCGGCCAGGGCGATGCCCGGGAACGCCATCACCACGTCCAGGCAGCGCATCAGCGTCTCGTCGACCGCCTTGCGGGACGTCGCCGCGATCGCGCCGATCAGTGCACCCACTGTCAGAGCAAGGGCCGTGGCGCCCAGGCCGATCGCCAGCGACCAGCGGGCGCCGTACATCAGCCGGCTCATGATGTCGCGGCCCAGGCTGTCCTGGCCCATCCAGTGCTCGGCGGAGGGTGCTCCCGTGCCGCCGATCAGGGGCTGTTGGTCCAATGGGTCGTCGGGGGCGATGTACGGGGCGAAGACCGCCACGAACACCACCAGCGCCAGGAAGCAGACCGCGATCCGGGAGAGGACCGGGAGGCGGCGCCAGCCGCGCAGGCGGATGCCGGGGCGGGAGAGGAGGGCGGCCAGGCGCCCCCTTTCGAACATCATGAACATCAGGCCGCGCCCTTCGTTCGCGTGGACATCATGAACATCAGGCACAACATGGTCATCAGACACAGCATGGTCATCAGGCCGCATCCCTCAGTCGCGGGTTGACCAGGAGATAGAGGATGTCGATGACCAGGTTCACGACCACGAAGCCGGTCGCCGTCGTCAGGACCACTCCCTGGACGACCGCCGGGTCGCCGTTCTTCACGGCGTCGATCATCAGCTTGCCCATCCCGGGGAGCGAGAAGATCGTCTCGATGACGACCGCGCCGCCGAGGAGGTAGCCGACGCGCAGGCCCAGGACCGTGAGCGGGTTGATGAGCGCGTTGCGGAGGACGTTGCGGCCCACCACCACCCTCGGTGGCAGGCCGCTGCCGATCGCCGTACGGACGTAGTCCTTGTCCAACTCCTCGACCACCGCCGTACGGACGATGCGCGTGAGCTGCGCCGCGACCGGGAGGGAGAGCGCGAGGGCCGGGAGCGTCATCGTCTTCAGCCAGCCGGTGAAGGAGTCGGCCGGGTTGATGTAGCCACCCGTCGGGAACCAGCCCAGGTCGACGGCCAGGTACTGGATCATCAGCAGCGCCAGCCAGAAGCCGGGGGCTGCGACGCCCGTGAGCGATACGACGCGGATGATCTGGTCGGGGAGACGGTCGCGGTAGATCGCCGCCGTGACGCCGCCCAGCAGGGACAGGACCACCGCGATGGTCAGGCCCAGGAAGGTGAGCTGGACGGTGAGCGGCAGGGCGGTGGCGACCTGTTCGAGCACCGGCGCGCGGGTCAGCGCGCTGGTGCCCATGTCGCCCTGGAGCAGATCGCCGATGAAGTGGAAGTAGCGGACGGGGAACGGGTCCAACAGGCCGTTCTGTTCACGGAAGTCGTGCAGTTGCTGCGGGGTCGGGTTGGCGCCCTGGAAGAACGCGGAGGCCGGGTCGACGTCCGAGAACCGCATGACGAGGAACACGAACAGCACGATGCCGAGCATCAGCGGGACGAGCAGGATGATCCTGCGGGCCAGGATTCTGGCGATGGCGACCACGTACGAACTCCCGTACAGCTAGCGGTGTTTGGCGGCAGCCCGAACAGGCCCTAGACCCACTTGGCCTGGAGGAGGTTGATGCCCGGGTACGGCTGTGCCCTTATCCCCGCGAGCTTCTTCGGGTCCCAGGCCGTCATCAGCTCGTTGTGGACGACCGGGTAGAGCACGGCCTCCTCGGCGACGATGTCGATGTAGTCCTGGATCATCGTCTTCTTCTTGTCCGGGTCCGGCTCCTGCGTGGCCTGGTCCATGTCCTTGAAGAGCTGCTTGGCCACGGAGTTGTCGGCCCAACGGGCGTAGCCCATCCAGAGGTTCTGCGGGCCGTAGTTGTAGTGCATGATCAGGTCCGCGTCGAGGCCGAACTGGTTGGGGTTCGAGGCGGCCGACACGACCTGGTAGTCCTGCTTCTGGTCCATCTTCGTGAACACCGCGGTGGTTTCCTGCGGGTTGAGGGTCGTCTCGACGCCGATCGCGTCCCAGGACGCCTTGATGGTGGGCAGGCAGTCGACGATCCAGCTGACGTTCACGGACAGGATCTCGATCTTCAGCCCGCTGACCCCGGCCTCCTTCAGGAGCGCCTTCGCTTTCTCCGGGTCGTAGTCGTAGACCACCTTTGCTGCCCGGTAGCTGGGGTTGGCCTCGTTGAGGAAGGACGACGACGGCTTGCCGTGGCCCTTGAGCGCCACCTCCACCATCTTCCCCGTGTCGATGGCGTAGTGCAGCGCCTGCCGGACCCGTACGTCGTCGAAGGGCTTGCGCCTGGTGTTGAACATCAGGAACAGGTTGTTCATCCCCGCCCCGCCCTGGACGTCCATCCCCCCGCTCTTGAGCTGCTCGATGTTGGCGTACGGGATGTTGTCGGCGATCTGCGCGCCGGCACTGGACCCCGAGATCTTGGCGACGCGGGGCGCGGCATCCACTATCGTCATCCAGTTCATCTTCTTGAACGCCGCTTTGCGCGGACCGTTGTAGGCAGCGAACGCCTCGAACGTCGTGTTCGACTTCGGGTGGTGCGCGGTCTGCCGGTACGGCCCCGAGCCGATCGCCTTTCCCTTGATCGCGTCGTCCCAGGCACCCGGCTGGGAGAAGACGTGCTTCGGCATGATCTTCGCGAGCGTCAGCCGGGAAACCCCTTCCGGGAAGGGGAACTTCAGCACCAGCTCGACATTCTGCGCGTCGACCTTTTTCACTTCTTTCAGCCAACTGGCGAAAAAGCCCTTGGCGAGTGTCTGCGTGTTCGGATCAAGGATTCGATCGAATACGAAGACCACGTCGTCGGCGGTGACCGGCTTTCCGTCGTGGAAGGTCGCCCCGGCCCGCAACGTGAACTTCCAGGAGGTGCTGTTGAGATCGCCGGGGACCGCTGTGGCGAGCGCGGCGTACGGCTCGCGGGAGATGGGATCGGTGTCGAGCAGACCCTCGTAGATGTGGTTGTTCGCGGCCATGGAGAAGGCGGAGGCCGTCTGCGTGGGGTCCCAGCTGCCGTCGTTGCCGTAGCCGATCACGGCCGTGAGCGTGCTGTTCGCGCCCCCGGCGCCGCCCCCGGTGTCGTTGGTGGACTCCGGCCCGGAGGAGCAGGCCGACAGCGAGGAGGAAATGGCGGCGGCGGCACCCAGCGCGCCGGTGTACTTCAGGAACGACCGGCGGTGCGGGGCGGTCGATACGTCGGGGGCTGTTCCGCGGGTCACGTCGCGCACGATTCCTCCTGCGGGGTGGGGTCCGAAAAGGTGAGGAGATACGACGTCCTACGTCATAGGGGGCAGCGTGACCATAAGAGGGGCGGTGGGGCCGGTCAAGAGATCGCACACGAATGGCGTATCTGCCAGAGGTGCGACCAATGACGATATGAAATTCAACCGAGGCGATGTCGACGGGGCGTCAAGAGATCGACAGGGGCCGTGAATTCACGGTGGGTAGATTTTGATATGCCTGGAGGTGGGACGTGGGATGTCCGGCGAGCGTACGATGCGCCGCATGTCTCAGGAGTCCGGGAAGCGGCGCCGGCCCGAGCGGCGGGTGAGCGGCCAGGTCCAGCGCGAGGTCATGCAGTTGATTCTCGACCGCAAACTCCGGGCGGGCGCACCGCTGCCCACCGAGGTCGAGCTGATGGAGTCCCTGGGGGTCAGCCGCAACTCCGTCCGCGAGGCCCTCAAGGCGCTCCAGGCCCTCGACATCGTCGAGATCAGACACGGCTACGGGACGTACGTCGGACAGGCGTCGTTGACCCCGCTGGTTGACGGACTGACGTTCCGTACGCTCGCCCGGCACGACGGGGACGGCGCCGCGCTCGCCGAGATACTCCAGGTCAGGGAGGTGCTGGAGGACGGGATGATCCGGCGGGTCGCGGCCGTTCTGTCCGACGCGCAACTGGACCGGCTGGATTCGGTCGTCACCCGGATGGAGGAGGCGGGCCGCGTGGGCCGGCGCTTCCCCGAACTCGACCGCGAGTTCCACGAGGCGCTGTACGGCCCCCTCGGCAACGCCCTCGTACCGCAGCTGCTCGGCGCCTTCTGGACGGTGTTCCGCCGTGTCTCGGGCGCCCGGGGCTGGCACGACGACCCGGCACCGGAACTGACGGCCCGCCGGCACCGGGACATCGTCACGGCGTTGCGCGCCCATGACGTGGAGGGCGCGCAGCGGGCACTGGCGGTGCACTTCCGGGGGATCGAGGCGCGGGCGGCGCAGGAATCCCGGGGGGTCGGCTGAGGGTGGGTGCGGAGACGGGCGGGGGCAGGTGGAAGGGGGCGCCGTCCCCTGTGCGGCGCCCCCGTCACCTCCCCGTCGCGGCGCCGGCCTAGTACAGCTCGCGCGTGTAGCCCTTGTCGTCGTCGGAGTCGTAGACGACCTCGCCCGCGCTGTCGTACCCCTGGATGTGCGGGGCCAGCGTGACCTGCTGGTTCAGCACGCCGGAGGCCACGAACCAGCCGTGGTCCAGGACGGCCTCGCTGGTGCTGCCGCCGTACGAGACGGTCACCTTGGTCACCGAGGGCTCGAACCGGCCGATGGTGCTCCAGCGGAACGGCATCTTCCAGTTGCCGTTGTCGAGGACCGACTGCCGGTAGAGCTTGCCGCCGTTGTCGTCGGCCATCACCGGGCCGCCGTTGTCGAACGTCAGGCCGCCGACACTGGAGTTGAGGCCTGAGGCCTCGCCGTCCTTGATGTTGCAGATCAGCCGGGTCAACTGCGGTTGCTGCGTCTGTTCCTTGACCGCGACGACGAAGATGCCGTCACCGGGCGCGTTGGAGTCGCCGGTGCTGTTCTGCGCCAGGATGATCCGGTAGTCGACGGCGTCACCCAGATCGATCCGCGTCGCGGGCTTCTGGTGCTTCTGCATCTCGCGGTCGTACGCGAGGCACTTCTCCAGCCCGTCCGAGGCCTGTGCCAGGGTGATCCCGTCGAGCAGCTGCCCCGGCGTCGCAGGACCGGCCGGTCCAACGGGCGTCGACTGTACGGGAGTCGGCGTCACAGGCGGCTGCGAGGCGCTGGTGGAGGGGAGTGGCGCCGCCAGTTTCGTGCCTCCCTGGCCGCCGCCGTTGCCGCTCACCGCGTACGCCCCCACGGGCGCCGCCGCCAGCGCGACCAGGACCGCGCCGGCCGCCGCCACCCGCCGTCGGCGTTCTGCGGCGCCCCGGCGGCGGATCGTCGGATACGGCACCGCCGAGGGCCGGATCGTGTAGGCGTCTTCAGCCATCAACTCGCGCAACTGCTCCTCAAATCCCTTCTCAGGTTCCCGCTGTTCCTCGGTCATCCGAGGCCTCCCCGAACGTGTGCCGTGTGACTGGGTTCGGGGCGGCCCACGACCTGCGCCAGCCCCGGATACGTACGCAACTTCGCCAGCCCCTTGGAGGCCTGGCTCTTGACCGTGCCCTGGGAGCAGCCGAGCGTGTCGGCGACCTCTCCCTCGGACAGGTCCTCCCAGTAGCGCAGGACGACCACCGCCCTTTGTTTGGGCGGCAGTTGGGCGAGCGCGCCGAGCAGCGCGCTGCGCTCGTCGGCCCAGGAGACCGCCTCGTCGCGGCCCGCCGTCTCGGGCGGCGCGTCGGTGAGCGACTCCCGGACGCGCCGCTTGCGGAACCGGTCACTGTTGCAACTGACCAGCATCCGACGGACGTACGCCTCCGGGCTGTCGCTGCGCGAGACCCGCCGCCAGGAGCGGTACGCCTTCGCCAGCGCCGTCTGCGTCAGGTCCTCGGCGTGATGGGCGTCGCCGGTCAGCAGATACGCGGTGCGCACCAGGTGGGACCACCGCGCTCTGACGAAATCATGGAACTGGGCCTCTAGTTCGGCCTGCATCAAGCACCCCCTCGCCCACCAGACCACCGTTTCCCCGGAATCGGTTGCCCGGGGGACGGGGTCGGGTTCGAATGGATGGGTGGATGAGCCAGTGGCTGGGTTGTGGGACGAGCGGGCTCAGGGTGTACTGCGGCTGCCCTCCGGCCGTCTGATCAGGGGCCGCGGCCTGCGCCGGCCCCTCGACCCGGCGGCGCCTGTCCCCTCGTACGCCGTCTATCTTCTCGGCAGCCAACCCCCGCAAGTTCCCTGGGAGTTCCGCTGGCTCCCCTGGCCCGACTTCCGCCTCCCCAAGGATCACGTGGAGGCCCGCGCGGTCCTGGTCGAGGTGTGGGAGCGGGCGGCGGGGGAGCGGGTGGAGGTCGCGTGCGGGGGTGGGCGGGGGCGTACGGGGACGGCGTTGGCGTGTCTTGCGGTGCTGGACGGGGTGCCGGCGGGTGAGGCGGTGGCGTTTGTGCGGGCGGGGTATGACCGGCACGCGGTGGAGACGCCCTGGCAGCGGCGGTATGTGCGGCGGTTCGGGTGAGGCGGCGGGCCTGCCGAGCGAGTCGGTGGCCCGCCGCGTTTCACCGGCTGGTGGGGGGTGACACCGAGGCCGAGGCAGTGCTTCCGGGTCAGTTGAGGGTTTCCGCGAGCAGTGTCGCCGTCTCCGCGATCAGCGCGTCGTCCCGTACCGCGTCCTGGTCGGGCATCGTGGAGAGCACGGACAGGACGACGGGGGCGCCGGTGTCGGTCCAGGCGATGCCCACGTCGTTGGCGGTGGCGTAGGAGCCGGAGCCCGTCTTGTCGGCGAGGGTCCAGGTCGGCGGGAGACCCGCGCGGAAGCGTTTGGCGCTGGTCGTGTTGTTCAGCAGCCAGTGGGTGAGGAGTTCGCGGTCGCGCCGGTTCAGCGCGTCGCCGAGGACGAGGCGGGCATAGGTGCGGCCGATCGCGCGCGGGCTCGTCGTGTCCGTCTTCCGCCACGGCTCGGCCGAGTTGAGGTCGGTCTCCCAGCGGTCGAGGCGGGTCACCCGGTCGCCGAGGGAGCGGGCGAAGCGGGTGATCGCGGTGGGGCCGCCGAGTTCACGCAGGAGGAGGTTGCCCGCGCCGTTGTCGCTGTAGGTGATGGCCACCTCGGCGAGTTCGGCGACGGTCATGCCCTCGGCCAGGTGTTCCCTGGTCCGGTCGGAACCCGTTGCCGGGAGGTCGGCCTCCGTGTAGTGGATACGGCGGGCCAGGAACTCGCCGTTCCGGTCCAGGTCGCGCAGGACGGCCGCGGACGCGAGCGTCTTGAACAGGGAGCACATCGGGAACAGTTCGTCGGCGCGGTGCCGGACCGTTCGCCGGGTGACGAGGTGGTGGGCGAACACACCTAAGCGCGCCCCGTACCGCTCCTCCAGTGCGCGCAGGCGTGCGGTGACGGTGGAGTCGTTGGAATCGGTGGAATCAGTGGAATGAGTTGAATGGGTCGAGTTGGCGGTGGCCGGGGTGGCCGTGGCGACGAGTGTGGCGGCGGCTGTCGCGAGCACCGTGCGGCGACGCGGCTCGAATCTCACGGTTCTGCTCTCTTTCGTTCGGTGTCCGTCGATGATCTCTGCCCGTTGACGTCCGTAGACGTCCGTAGACGATCTCTCCTGTGATCGACGCGGTGGGTCTTTCGTCGGTTGCCGGTTCGGCTAGCCTCGAAAGTCCCGGATGACAACGTTGTGGAGGCGAGCGTGTCGGCCAGTGCGGTGGTGATCGGTGCCGGAGCGTCAGGGCTCACCACGGCGGCGTGCCTCGCGGAGGCCGGACTGGATGTCCGGGTGGACGCCGATCAGTTCCCCGGGGCGACGACCTCGGCGGCCGCCGGCGCGATGACAGACGCGCGTGCCCCGCTGACGGCATCTCCGCGGCGATGCAGCCCACCAACTCGCCCTCGGACTCGGCCACTTGGACCAGGTCGCGGTCGATGGCGTCGGCGAGGAGTGCTGACGCCTACGGCGTGGCCGCTGCTTCGAACGAATCGGTCAGCAGGGAGCGGAGCCGGGGCAGATCGGCAGGGGAGGCCGCCCGGGTGGACCATGCAGCCATGTCCGTCCGTTTCGTTCAGCTCAAGGGCGAGGTCAAGGGCAAGGTCAGGGTGCTGTAGACGGTCATGATGCATCACAACTGGCCGGTTTCGTCGGTAAGTTGTGGCCCGTCCTGCCGTGTGTTACGACGGCCTGCGCGCCCTGAATCGCAGCCCCCGCGTCTCCGGATGCCGATCCACGGTTACGTCCGTGAAGCCCGCCTTCGCCAGACGGTTCGGGAGTGTTGTCGGGTCGAGGGTGTTCATCGTGTCCCTGAAGTGCAGGACCCGGAACATGAAGCTGGGGAGGCTGTCGCTGCCCGCGAAGGTGCCGCCCGGGCGCAGTACCCGGAAGGCCTCCGCGAAGATGCGGTCCTGGTGGGCGTCGGAGGGTACGTGGTGCAGCATCGTGAAGCAGACGACCGAGTCGTACGAGGTGTCGGGGAGCGGCAGTTGGGCTCCGTCGCCGTGCAGGACGCGGGCCCGGTCGCCCCAGCCGGCGGCCTCCAGCAGCCGGACGGTGTCCGCGTCGATCTCCACGGCGGTCAGACGCGGCACCTGTTCGACCAGGACGCGCAGATTCGCGCCGTATCCCGGCCCGATCTCCAGGACGTCGTCGCCCAGTTCGACGTCGTGGAGGGCCCAGGGGAGCAGACGGTCCCGTACGGCCAGGGCCCACTTCTCGGAGCTGCACAGGCGGCGGTGCATTCGGTTCATCGGCATACGTCGACGCTATGAAGGTGCCGATGTGGCCGACAGGGCCTAGGCTGCCGTGCCATGTCGCGAAACGGACAGTCGGGAGGCGGACAGTCGGGGGACGGGCAGCGGTACGACGTCGGCCCCGGTACCGCGATATTCGTGGGGCACTTCGCGATGCCGCGCGGTACGGCGTTCACCACGCACTGGCATGCCTTCCATCAACTCGCCTGGTCCGCACGGGGGTTGCTGCGGATCCGGAGCGAGCACGGGACCTGGCTGTTGCCGCCCTCGCTCGCCCTGTGGATTCCGGCCGGGGTGCGGCATGCCACGGAGTCGGTGGGGGATGTCGTCATGCGCAGTGCGTATGTCGATCCTGGGCAGAGCCGGCGGGTGGAGTGGGTGGAGCCGACTGTGGTCTCGGCCGGGCCGCTGCTGCGGGCCCTCATCGACCATCTGGCCCTCAACGGGCTCTCTGCGGACGCTCGTTCGCGGGCGGAGGCGGTGCTGCTCGATGTGCTGCATCCGGTGGCGGTGACGAGTATCGCGGTGACCGAGCCCAGGGACGGGCGTGCGCTTGCTGTCGCTCGTGCGTTGGCTGCCGATCCTGCGGATGGTCGGCCGCTGGCCGAGTGGGGAGTTGAAGTCGGCGCTGGGGCGCGGACGTTGGCTCGGTTGTTCGTTGCGGAGACCGGGTTGGCGTTCGGGCAGTGGCGGGAGCGGGTGCGGATGCAGGCGGCGATGCCGTTGCTGGAGCGGGGGTTGACTGTGGAGGTGGTGGCGGGGCGGGTGGGGTATGGGTCGGCGAGTTCGTTCGTGGCGGCGTTTCGGAGGATTACGGGGATTACGCCTCGGCAGTATTTTCCGGTGCGGGGGTGAGGGCGCGGGCCTGTTGTTCTCGCCCCCGCCGCCCCTACCCGTCCCTCCCCCAGAGGGGGGACCCCCATCGGGGGCTCCGCCCCCGAACCCCCGCTCCTCCGGCGTT
>NZ_JBSFDA010000070.1:0-50702 GCF_053593675.1 Streptomyces sp. NPDC002156
AGCGTGAGGGAAACGCCCGGTTACATTCCGAACCCGGAAGCTAAGCCTTACAGCGCCGATGGTACTGCAGGGGGGACCCTGTGGGAGAGTAGGACGCCGCCGAACAATATTTGGAGGACCCCTGGTCCCAGCGTTCACGCTGGGACCAGGGGTCCTTTTTGTTTTAAAATAGCTTGCGGTACCGAAGACAGGAGTCACCCATCATGTCCACCAACTCTCCCGACGAGCGCCCGGAGCGCGACCAGCGCCGCCGGGACAGTGGTGACCGCGGCGACCGTGGCGGGTTCCGAAGTGGTCCGCGCCGCGACGGTGATCGCCGTGACAACGACCGTGGTGGTTCCGACCGTGGTGGCCGACCGACGGGTGGTGGTTACGGTCGCCGTGACGACCGGCCGGCAGCTCCCCGTCGTGACGACCGGGGCGACCGGCCCGCTGGCGGTGGCGGTGGTGGCGGTGGCGGATTCCGCCGGGATGACAACCGCGGTGGTGAGCGCGGTGGTTTCGTCCGCCGTGACGACCGACGTGATGACCGTCGCGACGGCGATCGTGGGGCTCGTCCCGCTTTCCGGCGTGACGAGCGTTCGGACCGGCCGGACCGCTCGGACCGTCCGGCGGGACCCCGTCATGACGACCGAGGCGACCGTGGTGGTTTCCGTCGCGATGACAACCGCGGTGGTGGCGGTGACCGCGGTGGCTTCGTTCGGCGGGATGACCGCCGTGACGACCGTCGTGATGACGATCGTGGTGGGTTCCGTGGTCGGAGTGATGACCGTGGGGATCGTGGCGGGTTTGTCCGTCGGGACGATCGTCGTGATGACCGTGGTGGTCGTCCCGCCGGTGGTGGCACTGGCGGTGGGTTCCGTGGGCGCGACGACAACCGCGGCGAGCGTAGTGGCCGTCCCGTAGGCGGCGGTTATCGCGGGCGGGACGACGACCGAGGTGGACGTCCTGCCGGTGGTGGCACTGGCGGTGGCTTCCGTGGGCGTGACGACCGCAGGGACGACCGGCGTGACGACCGCAGGGACGACCGGCGCGATGACCGTCGGGACGGTGACCGTCCCGCTTTCCGTCGTGATGACGATCGCGGTGGGTTCCGTGGCCGGAGCGATGACCGTGGGGATCGTGGCGGGTTCGTCCGTCGGGACGATCGTCGTGATGACCGTGGCGGACGTCCCGCCGCCGGCGGCGGTGGGTTCCGTCGCGACGACAACCGTGGTGACCGCGACAACCGTGGCGACCGTGGGGGCCGCCCCGCAGGTGGCGGTTTCCGTCGTGACGACGATCGCGGTGGGCGTCCTGCCGGTGGTGGCGGTGGGTTCCGTGGACGTGATGACAGCCGTGGTGACCGTCCCGCCTTCCGGCGTGATGAAGACCGCCGCGAAGGCGACCGTCCCGCCTTCCGGCGTGACGACAGCCGTGGTCGGGACGACAGCCGTGGTGACCGTCCTGCTTTCCGGCGTGACGACGATCGCGGTGGGTTCCGTGGCCGGAGCGACGACCGCGGTGGCCGTCCTGCCGGTGGTGGCGGTGGCTACCGCGGGCGTGACGACCGTGGCGGGCGGCCCAGCGGTGGCGGCGGCGGTTACCGGGGACGAGACGACCGGCGGGGCGACGACCGACGTGACGACCGGCGTGGTGGCGGGTTCCGTGACGAGCGTGACCGGGACCGGGAGCCGATCAAGCGGCTGCCGATCCCCGAGGACGTCACGGGCGACGAGATCGACAAGGACGTACGCCAGGAGCTGATGAGCCTGCCCAAGGGGCTCGCGGAGGAGGTCTCCAAGAACCTGGTCATGGTCGCCCGGCTCATCGACGAGGACCCCGAGGGTGCCTACGGGTACGCGCGGGTGGCTCTGCGGCTGGCTTCGCGTGTGGCGGCCGTACGTGAGGCGGCCGGATTCGCCGCGTACGCGAACCAGAAGTACAGCGAGGCGCTCGCCGAGTTCCGTGCGGCTCGCCGGATGACGGGGAACGTCGAACTGTGGCCCGTCATGGCCGACTGCGAGCGTGGGCTCGGGCGGCCCGAGAAGGCGCTCGACATGGCCGGGGCGCCCGAGGTGCACAAGCTGGACAAGGCCGGTCAGGTCGAGATGCGGCTCGTCGCGGCCGGTGCCCGGCGTGACATGGACCAGCTCGACGCGGCCATCGTGACCCTGCAGAGCCCCGAGCTGGCGTCCAACTCCGTACAGCCGTGGACCGCGCGACTGCGGTACGCGTACGCCGACGCGCTGCTGGCCGCCGGACGTGAGGACGAGGCGCGCGAGTGGTTCGCCAAGGCCGTCGAGTCCGACAAGGACGGCAGCACGAACGCGTCGGACCGGCTCGCCGAGCTGGACGGGGTGGAGTTCGTCGACGCCTTCGACGAGAACGAAGACGAAGACGAAGACGCAGATGAGGACACGGACGTGGACGTCGACGTGGACGGGGTCGACCTTGTCGACCTCGCCGACGATGACAAGGGCGTCGAGTCTGCGTCTGTCGAGGCCGAGTCTGTCAAGGACGGGGCCGTCGCATCGGTTGAGGCCGACGACGACAGCGCCGACAGTGACGACGGGCCGTCGGGCGACCTTCGGTAAGCAGTGACAGTGAAGGGCGGGACCCCGGCCAGGGGTCCCGCCCTTCTGCGTTTCGGCGTGCTTCAGTGCGCCAGGGTGCGCAGGACCAGGCCCGAGGCGGGCTTGGGGCCGAAGGACGTCGACTTGCGGGGCATGGTGACGCCCTGGCGCGCCAGGTCCCGTACGACCTCCTCGCGGACCGGGTGCATCAGGACGGCCGTACCGCCGTCCTGTTCCGCCTTCTCCACGGTTGCCGCCGTGTCGTGGATGTACGCGATGTGGGCCGGTGAGTCCTCGGGGATGTGCCAGATGTGGTCGAGGAGCGTGGCGTGCAGGACCGTCGCGTCCAGGGTGCGCCAGGCCTGCGGGTGGTCGGCCGGGACCGTACGGGCCAGGAGGGCCTCGTCCGGGTGGTCCACGAGGTGGAAGGCGCCGTCGCCGGCCAGGAGGAAGGCGTTGCCCGCGGTGGCCGCTTCCGCGAGGGCGGTGAGCGCTTCGCACAGGGGGACCTTGAGGTGACGTACGCGGAAGTGGCCCTTCAGGGACGCCAGGGCCTCGGCGACCGGGAGGCCGTGCAGGAGGCGGTGGATCGCGCGGACGCGCAGGGGGTAGCGGGCGGTGTCCACGAGGAGCACCAGACCGTGGTCCCAGGGGCTGGGGGACGGATGCTCCGCGCGTAGACGCAGATACGTCGCCCAGCGGTGGTGGCCGTCGGCGATCAGGGCCTGGTGATGTGTCAGGTCCGTCTGGATCCCGGCGAGTTCGGCGGGGTCGGTGATCGCCCAGAGGCGGTGGCCGAAGCCGTCCTCCGTGGTCGTCGACAGGAGTGGGGGGCGGGCTGCCGCGCGTTCGACCACGGCGCTTGTGCTGTGCGGCGACACGCCTGCTGAATCGTTGCTGCGGTAGGTCAACAGGAGGGGTTCCAGGTTCGCGGAGGTCGCGCGCATCAGGGCCGCGCGGTCCGCCACGACGTGCGGCATGACGTCCTCGTGCGGCAGGACGACGCCCTCCGACGGCTCCGACAGGCGCAGGGCCCCTATGACCCCGCGTTGCAGGTGGCCGGTCGTGTCGCGCTGCTCGTAGACGTACAGGGCGGGCTCGGGGTCGGCGGTCAGGATGCCCTCGGAGAGCCAGTCGTCGAGGGTGTCCGCTGCCTGTTCGTTGCGGATGGACGGGGTCGCCGCCTGGGGGAGGATCAGACGGACGATGTTGTGCGGGTCGGCCGATTCGAGGTGGATCAGGCCGTCCGGGCGCACGATGACGTCGTACGGCGGAGAAGTCACGGCTGCAAGGCTGCCGACCCGGTCGGGGTCGTAGCGCAGGCCCCGGAAGGGGGTCAGTTGAAGGCCCATGCGTGCCGGTACGTCCGCGGGACCTGCAGTGTTCATTGGTGCATCGTAGGGCTGTCAGTGGCATGGGGGATGATCGGGGGAAAGCCGGGCGAACGAGGAGCGATGCACAATGAGCCAGACCGTCAGGACGCGGCCCGAGGGCAGTGCGCGGGCGCTGAGCGAGGCGTACGACACGGCGCTGCTCGACCTGGACGGGGTGGTGTACGCGGGGGGCAGCGCGATCGTGCACGCCGTCGAGTCGCTCGGCGTCGCGCGGGACGGCGGGATGCGGCTCGCGTATGTCACCAACAACGCGCTGCGTACGCCGGACGCCGTGGCCGAGCACCTCACCGAGCTGGGCATAGCGACCGAGGGCCCGGACGTCATCACGTCGGCGCAGGCGGTGGCCCGGCTGATCGCCGACCAGGTGCCGGCGGGGGCGCGGGTGCTGGTGATCGGCGGCGAGGGGCTGCAGGTCGCACTGCGTGAGCGTGGGCTTGAGCCCGTCGACTCGGCCGAGGACGAGCCGGTGGCGGTCGTGCAGGGGTACGGCGGGCCCGAGTTGCCCTGGGGTCGGTTCGCGGAGGCGTGCTTCGCCATCGCGCGCGGGGTGCCCTGGTTCGCGTCGAACACCGACCTGACGATCCCCAGCGCGCGCGGGATCGCGCCGGGCAACGGTGCCGCAGTCGAGGTCGTGCGCATCGCGACCGGCGCCGAGCCCCAGGTGGCGGGCAAGCCGCTGCCGCCGATGCACCGGGAGACGGTGCTGCGGACCGGGGCCGAGCGGCCCCTGGTCGTCGGGGACCGGCTGGACACGGACATCGAGGGCGCGTTCAACGGGGACGTCGACTCGCTGCTCGTGCTGACCGGCGTCACGGACGGCGCGCAACTGCTGGCCGCGCCGCCGCAGCACCGGCCCACCTATGTCGACGCCGACCTCAGGGGGCTGCTGACCGGGCAACCCGAGGTGACGACCGCGGGCGAGGGTTTCCGGTGCGGGGGATGGACGGCGACCGCGGGGGAGGGGCGGCTGGAGCTGGAAGGCGACGGAGAGGCGCTCGACGGGCTTCGCGCGCTGTGTGCGGCGGCCTGGACGGCGGCGGGGGACGGCGTGTGCGCGCTGGACGGGGGGAAGGCGCTGGCGCGGCTGGGGTTGTGAGGAGCAGCTGAGCTGAGCTGAGGGGCTGGGCTGGGGAGGCCGGAGCCGAGGGACTGGAGTCGGGAGGCTGGGCCGTGGGGCCGGAGTTGAGGAAACCGGGCCGGGAGGCTGAAGCCGAGGGATCGGAGCCGAGGGATCGGAGCCGAGGGATCGGAGCCGAGGGATCGGAGCCGAGGGAACGTCCTCAGAGGCGCTCTCGTGGACGGGCAACGAGGCAATTGCGAGGGTAGGCTAACCTAACCTGGTGTTTGTCGACAGTCCTCCTGAGCAGCGCGCGGAGACCGCCCCCGCGCCCCCGAAGCGTCAGGCGATACGGGCCGTTGGACTCCTCGTCTCTCTGGGGATCCTGGTTCTTGTCGCCCTCGCGAGCATCGCGATCGGCGCGAAAGAGCTGTCCCTGGAGCAGGTCTGGCACGGGCTGTTCCAGGACTCGGGGACCTATGGGGACGTCGTCGTCGGCGAGCGGGTCTCGCGGACCCTCCTCGGGCTGCTCGCCGGTGCCGCACTCGGGCTGTCCGGCGCCGTCCTCCAGGCGCTGACCCGCAATCCGCTGGCCGATCCAGGGCTGCTCGGCATCAACGCCGGTGCCTCGGCCGCCGTCGTCACCGCCATCACCTTCTTCGGCGTCACCTCGCTGAGCGGCTATGTGTGGTTCGCCTTTCTCGGGGCCGCCGCCGTCGGAGCGCTGGTCTGGTTCCTCGGGGGCAGCCGGGGGGCCACGCCTGTGCGGCTCGCGCTCGCCGGCACCGCCATCAGCGCCGCGCTCTACGGCTATCTCCAGGCCGTGATGATCACGGACGACGCCGCGCTCAGCAGGATGCGCTTCTGGACGGTCGGTTCGCTGGCCTCGGCCACCGACGACACCATCACGCAGGTCCTGCCGTTCATCGTGGTCGGCACGGTCCTCGCGCTGCTGGTCGCCCGCCCCCTCAACGCCGTGGCGATGGGCGACGACACCGCCCGCGCCCTCGGCGCCAACCTGAACCGCACCCGCGCGCTGTCCATGGCCGCCGCGACCGTGCTGTGCGGGGCCGCGACCGCCGCCTGCGGTCCGATCGTCTTCGTCGGCCTGATGGTCCCGCACGTCGTGCGGTCCTTCACCGGGCCCGACCTGCGCTGGATCCTGCCGTACGCGACCGTCCTGTCGCCGGTCCTGCTGCTCGGCGCCGATGTCGTCGGGCGGATCGTCGCCCGGCCCGCCGAACTCCAGGTAGGCATCGTCACCGCGGTCATCGGCGGCCCGGTCTTCATCTTTCTCGTACGACGGCGGAGGACGGCGCAGCTGTGAAGAGCAACCTTCTTGTCCGGCCCGCCCGGGGCACCGGCCGCGCCAACCGTGTCGTACGGACCCCGGGTGGCGTGTCCCTCCGGCTGGACGTGCGCGCGCTGGTCGTCGTCGTGGCGCTGCTGCTGGCCGGGCTCACCGCGAGCGTCGTGCTGATCGGTACCGGCGACTTCCCGATCCCCGCCGGGGACGTCCTCAAGACGCTGTTCGGCGACGGGAACACGGGCCAGGAGTTCATCGTCAACGAGCTGCGGCTGCCGCGCGTCCTGGTCGGACTGCTGGTCGGGGCCTCGCTCGGGCTGGGCGGCGCGCTGTTCCAGTCCATCTCCCGCAATCCGCTGGGCAGTCCGGACGTACTCGGCCTCAGCCAGGGCTCGACCGCCGGTGCGCTGATCATGATCGTGCTGTTCTCCGGGAGCGCGGGCGCGGTCACCCTCGGGGCGCTCGTCGGGGGGCTGGTGACGGGGCTCGCCATCTATCTGCTGGCCTGGAAGCAGGGCGTGCACGGGTACCGGCTGGTGCTCGTCGGCATCGGGGTCTCCGCGGTCGTCACAGCCGTCAACGGCTACCTCATCACCAAGGCCGACCTCGTCGACGCGACCCGAGCGGTCGTCTGGATGACCGGATCCCTCAACGGGCGGGGCTGGGACCAGGTCTGGCCGCTGCTGTGGCTGTGCGCGGTCCTTGTACCCGTGGTGCTCGTGAACGGGCGGGCGCTGCGGATGACGGAGATGGGCGACGACGTGTCGTACGCCCTCGGGGTGCGCGTCGAGCGCGTACGGCTGGTGCTGATGCTGGCCGCCGTGCTGCTCACCGCCGCCGCCACGGCCGCCGCCGGACCCGTCGGCTTCGTCGCGCTGACCGCGCCGCAGCTCGCCCGGCGGCTGACCCGCTCGCCGGGGCCGAACCTGGTGCCGTCCATGTGCATGGGTGCCACCCTGCTGATCGTGGCCGACTGGGCCTCGCAGCGGCTCTTCGGCGCCGATCAGCTGCCCGTGGGGGTCGTGACCGGAGTGCTCGGCGGGGTGTATCTGCTGTGGCTGCTGGTCACCGAGCGGAAGGCGGGCCGGATATGAGCGACTCCACGAACGAGAACGTCAAGAAGGGCACCAACACCGTGAACCGCCTGTCCGCCGAGAGCGTGACCCTCGCCTACGACCAGCGCGTGATCGCCGAGCAGCTGTCGGTCGAGATACCCGACAACTCCTTCACGGTCATCGTCGGCCCGAACGCCTGCGGCAAGTCCACGCTGCTGCGCGCCCTGTCGCGGATGCTCAAGCCCAGCGAGGGCCGGGTGCTGCTCGACGGGCAGCTCATCCACTCGATGCCCCCGAAGAAGGTCGCGCGGACCCTGGGGCTGCTCCCGCAGTCGTCGATCGCGCCCGACGGGATCACCGTCGCCGACCTGGTGGGCCGGGGCCGGTACCCGCACCAGGGCATCCTGCGGCAGTGGTCCCAGGACGACGAGCGGATCGTGCGGGAGTCCATGGAGTCGACCGGCGTCGCCGAACTCGCCGACCGCTATGTCGACGAACTGTCCGGCGGCCAGCGGCAGCGCGTGTGGATCGCGATGGCCCTCGCCCAGCAGACCCCGCTGCTGCTCCTCGACGAGCCGACGACCTATCTCGACATCCAGCACCAGATCGATGTCCTCGACCTCTGTGCCGAGCTGCACGAGGAACAGGGGCGGACGCTCGTCGCCGTACTGCACGACCTCAATCACG
Source organism: Streptomyces sp. NPDC002156 (assembly GCF_053593675.1). Taxonomy (NCBI): domain Bacteria; kingdom Bacillati; phylum Actinomycetota; class Actinomycetes; order Kitasatosporales; family Streptomycetaceae; genus Streptomyces; species Streptomyces sp. NPDC002156. The sequence goes on from NZ_JBSFDA010000070.1 coordinate 8,055, forward strand.
CGGCCCGGTACGCCACGCATCTCATCGCACTGCGCGAGGGCGCGGTCATCGCCGAGGGCGCGCCGGGGGACATCGTCACGGCAGGGCTGGTCGAAGAGGTGTTCGGGCTGCGCTGTCAGGTCATCGACGATCCGGAGACCGGCACTCCGCTGGTGGTGCCGGCCGCGCGCAAGGCCCGTACGAAGCTGGCTACAGAAGTTTCCTGAGGCGGAACAGGTCCCGCAGGCCCGCCTCCAGTTTCACGCGGCCCGAGCCCCAGGCCTTCGCGAAGTTCAGCTCGCCGGCGACCAGCGCGACCAGGTCGTCGCCGGACATGGTGAGGCGGATCTCCGCCTTGTCCCGGGGCGGGCCCTGGAGGGTGTCCTGGACCTCGATACGGCCGCCTTGGAGGCGTCCGACGAAGGTGACGTCCAGGTCGGTGATACGGCAGCTCAGCGAGCGGTCCAGGGCCGCCGCCTCGCGTGCGTCCCCGGTCGCGCCCGCCATGTTGTCCGAGAGCTTGTCGAGTGCGCTGCGGCACTCCTCAATCGTGGCCATCGCGAACGACGGTACCTCAGCGGTTCGAGGTAGCGTCGGGGCATGAACGACTCAGTGCCCCCGGCCGAGGGCCCGGCGGAGCCGCAGGTTCCGGACGCGGCCGTCGAACCCGGGTACGACTCCGGGCCCGAGGACGACGACCCCGCCGCCCCGGCCCCGCTGAACGTCCCCCGCGTCCCCACGGGCGACGCCGAGGTCGACGCCCTGCTGGACCGGCTCGGTGACGCCGACCACCTCGCCACGGACGGCCATGTCGAGGTGTACGAGGATGTACACCGGGGGCTGCGAGACACGCTCACCGCGCTCGACGCCCGCCCGGGACCTCCGGCGCCCCCGATGACGTACGGCAATAGGAGCTGAACCGAACGTGGCAGGAGTGGCACGCCGCCGTCTTGACGCCGAGCTGGTGCGGCGGAAGCTCGCCCGCTCGCGCGAGCACGCGAGCCAGCTGATCGCCGCCGGGCGGGTCAGCGTCGGCAAGACCGTCGCGACCAAGCCCGCCACCCAGGTGGAGACCGCCGCCGCGATCGTCGTCATGGCCGACGACAGCGATCCCGAGTACGTCTCCCGGGGCGGCCACAAGCTCGCGGGCGCCCTGGAGGTCTTCGTACCGCAGGGGTTGAAGGTCGGCGGACGGCGGGCGCTGGACGCCGGCGCGTCCACCGGTGGATTCACCGACGTACTGCTGCGCGCGGGTGCCGCGCACGTCGTCGCCGTCGACGTGGGGTACGGACAACTCGCATGGTCTCTCCAAAGCGATGAACGCGTCACCGTCAAGGACCGTACGAACGTACGCGAGTTGACGCTCGAAGCGATCGATGGGGAACCAGTGGATCTTGTCGTGGGGGATCTGTCCTTCATCCCGCTCGGCCTCGTGCTGCCCGCCCTTGCGCGGTGTGCGGCGCCCGATGCCGATCTGGTGATGATGGTCAAGCCACAGTTCGAGGTGGGGAAGGAACGGCTGGGGAGTGGAGGAGTCGTACGCAGTCCCGAACTGCGTGCCGAGGCGGTACGCGGAGTTGCCGCCCGCGCCGGGCAGCTTGGGCTGGGCGTGCAGGGTGTGACCGCCAGCCCGCTGCCCGGGCCGTCGGGGAATGTCGAGTACTTTCTGTGGCTGCGGGCCGGCGCACCTGAACTCAACCCGGCCGATGTCGACCGTGCAGTGGCGGAGGGGCCTCGTTGACTCAGACCCGAGATCGTACTGTTTTCCTGCTCGCCCACACCGGGCGGCCGGCCGCGATCAGAAGCGCCGAACTCGTCGTCCAAGGGCTGTTGCGCTCCGGACTCGGGGTGCGGGTGCTCGCGGCGGAGGCGGCTGAAGTGCCGCTGCCGCCGACGGTGGAGCTGGTCGAGGAGGCCACGGCGCAGTGCCTCGACGGATGCGAGCTGCTCATCGTGCTGGGCGGCGACGGCACGCTGCTGCGCGGCGCCGAGTTCGCCCGGGCGTCCGGGGTGCCGATGCTCGGCGTCAACCTCGGTAGCGTCGGCTTCCTCGCCGAGGCCGAGCGCGACGACCTCGACAAGGTGGTCGACCGGGTGGTGACCAAGGCGTACGAGGTCGAGGAACGGATGACCATCGACGTCGTCGTGCACCAGAACGGGAACATCGTGCACACGGACTGGGCGCTGAACGAGGCGGCCGTGCAGAAGGTGTCCGCGGAGAAGTTGCTCGAGGTTGTCCTGGAGATCGATGGGCGGCCTGTTACCGGGTTCGGGTGTGACGGGATCTGTCTGTCCACGCCTACCGGGTCCACCGCGTACGCCTTCTCCGCGGGTGGGCCTGTGGTGTGGCCCGAGGTCGAGGCGCTGTTGATGGTGCCGATCAGTGCGCATGCGCTGTTCGCGAAGCCGTTGGTGACCTCGCCGGATTCTGTGCTTGCTGTGGAGGTTCTGCCTCACATTCCGCCGGGTGTTCTGTGGTGTGACGGGCGGCGGACTGTGGAGTTGCCCCCCGGGGCGCGGGTGGAGGTTCGGCGGGGGGCTGTGCCTGTGCGGTTGGCTCGGCTGCACCATGCTTCGTTCACTGACCGGCTTGTGGCTAAGTTCGCGCTGCCTGTTTCTGGGTGGCGGGGGGCTCCTCACTAGCGCGGTTTGTGGGGGGTGGCCTGGATTCGTTGGCGGGTGCGGGTGCGCTGTGGCTTGTCGCGCAGTTCCCCGCGCCCCTTGGGTCGGGCCACTCCCCTGGGTGATATGGGGAGGCCGATCTCCTTTCGTTACCTGCGGGTTCTCTCATTCGAGGTGGGGGGCGTCGCACTTGGGGTGGCTGACCTCGTATGGTCGTGTTCGTGTTGGAGGAGATGCGGATACGGTCGCTCGGCGTGATCGACGATGCGGTCGTCGAGTTGTCGCCCGGCTTCACCGCCGTCACCGGTGAGACCGGTGCGGGCAAGACCATGGTCGTGACCAGCCTCGGGCTGTTGCTCGGTGGGCGGGCCGATGCGGCTTTGGTGCGGATCGGGGCCAAGAACGCGGTCGTGGAGGGGCGGATCACCGTGCCTCCGGGCGGTTCCGCCGTCGTACGGGCCGAGGAGGCCGGTGCCGAGCTGGACGACGGGGCGCTGCTCATCAGCCGTACCGTTTCGGCGGAGGGGCGTTCCCGGGCGCATCTGGGCGGGCGTTCCGTGCCCGTGGGGGTGCTGGCCGAGCTGGCCGACGAACTGGTGGCCGTGCACGGGCAGACCGATCAGCAGGGGCTGCTCAAGCTGTCCCGGCAGCGGGCGGCGCTCGACCGGTACGCGGGGGACGCGGTCGCCGCGCCGCTCACCAAGTACGGGGAGGCGTACCGGCGACTGCGGGCGGTCTCCGCCGAGCTGGACGAGATCACCACGCGCGCGCGGGAGCGGGCCCAGGAAGCCGACATGCTGCGGTACGGGCTCGACGAGATCGCCGCTGTGGAGCCGCGCGCCGGTGAGGATGTCGAGCTGGCCGAGGAGGCCGAGCGGCTCGGGCACGCGGAGGCGCTGGCCTCGGCCGCGACCGTCGCTCATGCGGCGCTGGCCGGCAACCCCGAGGATCCCGAGGGCATCGACGCCGCCACGCTCGTCGCGGGCGCCCATCGGGCCCTGGAAGCCGTACGCTCGCACGACTCCGCCCTGGCCGCGCTCGCCGACCGGATCGGTGAGGTCGGCATTCTGCTCGGGGACGTCGCCGGGGAGCTGGCGGGGTACGCCGACGACCTGGACGCCGATCCGCTGCGCCTGGCGGCCGTCGAGGAACGGCGGGCCGCCCTCACCGCGCTGACCCGGAAGTACGGCTCCGATGTCGCCGGCGTGCTGGCGTGGGCCGAGACAAGCTCCGCGCGGCTGCTCGAACTCGACGGCGACGACGAGCGCATCGGTGAGCTGACCGCCGAGCGGGACGCGCTGCGCGGCGAACTGGGCGGGATGGCACAGGCGTTGACGGACGCGCGGACGGAGGCCGCCGAGCGGTTCGCCGCCGCTGTGACCGCCGAGCTGGCCTCGCTGGCCATGCCCCACGCGCGCGTGTCGTTCGAGATCCGGCAGACCGAGGACCCCGAGGGCGTCGAGGTCGGCGGGCGTACGGTCGCCTACGGGCCCTCCGGCGCCGACGAGGTCGAACTGCTGCTCGCCCCGCATCCGGGGGCGCCCGCCCGGCCCATTGCCAAGGGCGCGTCCGGGGGTGAGCTGTCCCGCGTGATGCTGGCCGTGGAGGTCGTGTTCGCGGGGACCGATCCGGTGCCCACCTATCTGTTCGACGAGGTCGACGCCGGTGTCGGCGGCAAGGCGGCCGTCGAGATCGGGCGGCGGCTGGCCAAGCTGGCGAAGAGCGCGCAGGTCGTCGTCGTCACGCATCTGCCGCAGGTCGCCGCGTTCGCCGACCGGCAGCTGCTGGTCGAGAAGACCAACGACGGGTCGGTGACCCGGTCCGGCGTGAAGGTCCTGGAGGGCGAGGAGCGGGTACGGGAGCTGTCGCGGATGCTGGCCGGGCAGGAGGACTCGGAGACGGCGCGGGCGCACGCGGAGGAGCTGCTGGCGGCGGCCCGGGCGGACGGCTGACGTTCGAGTTCGAACAGTTGACGTTTAGTGGGGTCTCTCTCACTCGTGTGGGTGACATCCCGCACCCCTCCGTGGTTCGGAACACCCGTACGTACTGGCATCCTTGAAGGAGCATGGAAAACCTCCCGTACAGGGAGGAAGCCGCGCGGTACACCCCTTCCGCCCGATCCTTCTGTACGTTTCTCCGTGTCCTTTCTCCAAGTCCTTTCTTCGTGACCGCCCGACGCCGAACCAGGAGCCCCCGGCCACGTGAGCCCCGTGACCAGCCACTCACCGCACGGCCAGTCGCCGCTGCGCACCGTCCAGGTGCTCGGCGGCGGCAACGCCGGCAGCAGCGCGCACGTGCGTTCGCTGGCCGCGGGGCTCGTCGCGAGAGGCGTGCGCGTCAGCGTGTGCGCTCCCTCCGACGCCGACAGCGCCTACGACTTCACCGGCGCCGGTGCCGAACACGTGCCCATCCCGCGCAGCAGCGACCCCGCCTCGGTCGCGGCGCTGCGCATGGCCTGTTCGAACGCCGACCTCGTGCACGCGCACGGGCTGCACGCCTCCTTCCGGGCCGCCCTCGCGCTCAGCGGGCGCCGCACCCCGCTCGTCGTCACCTGGCACAACCGCGCCTACGCCGAGGGGCCGCGCGCCCAGCTGCTGAAGGTGCTGGAGCGGCGGGTCGTGAAGGCCGCCGCAGTGGTCCTCGGGACCTCCTCCGACCTCGTCGACCGGGCCAGGCGGCGCGGCGCCAGGGACGCCCGGCTGTCCGCCGTGGCGCTGCCCGCGCCGCCCGGGAGCACGGGGTGGGACGAGGCCGACCGGCTCAAGACCCGGGCCGAACTCGGCGCCACCGACCGCCCGTTGCTCATGGCCGTCGGCTCACTCGACCGGCACCGGGGGTACGACGTCCTGCTGGACGCCGTACACGCGTGGCGCGGTCTCGATCCCGAGCCACTCCTCGTGATCGCCGGGGAGGGGCCCCTGCGGGCGGAGTTGCAGGGCCGGATCGAGAACGAGGGGCTGCCGGTCCGGCTCATCGGGCGCCGCGACGACGTGAGCGAACTGCTCGTCGCCGCCGATCTCGCACTCCTGCCCAGCCGTTGGGAGTCGCGTTCCGTTCTCGCCCAGGAGGCCCTCCACGCGCGCGTGCCGCTCATCGCGACCGCCGTGGGAGGCGTTCCCGAGCTGGTCGGGGACGCGGCCGAACTCGTCCCGTACGGCGACGCGGCGGCGCTCGGCAGGGCCGTCGTACGGCTCCTCGGGGATCCGGAGCGCCAGGAACTCCTCCGGGAGCGGGGCGTGCGGCAGATCGCCACCTGGCCCTCCGAGGACGAGACCGTCGCCCAAGTGCTCAGCGTCTACGACGAGTTCACCCAGCCCCGGCTGCTCTCCTAGAGGCTCGCCCGGCTCAGGTCACGTGTCTGCGGGCTCGCAGGGCCAGGCTCAACGCCAGTACCGTCTGTGGGTCGTCCAGGTCCGTGCCCAGCAACTCCCCGATCCGCGCGAGGCGGTTGTAGAGCGTCTGGCGGTTGAGGTGGAGTTCACGGGCCGTCTCCGCCTTGCGGCCCGCGTGCGCCAGGTAGGTCTCCAGGGTGGGCAGCAGCGGCGGCTTGGAGCGCTGGTCGTGGGTACGCAGTGGGCCGATCGCACGGTCCACGAAGGCCGCCAGGTCCGGCTGGTCGCGCAGCCGCCACAGCAGCAGGTCGATGTCCAGGCGCCGGGCGTCGTACCAGGGGCGGTCCGGCAGCCCCTGGGCCGCCGTCGCCGTCTCCGCCGCGTGCCGCAGACCCGCCGAGGCCGCCGCCCAGCCACCGGCCACCCCGACCACGACGACCGGCGGCGGTGCGCCCGGGCGCTGCATCCCGGCGCGTTCCACACCGGTCCGCAGCGCCGTCGCGACCCTGTCTGCGACCGCCGGGCGCTCCGCCTCCGTACGCAGGCCCACGAGCAGCGGTACGCGCCCCTCGACCGGCCGTACGCCCAGCAGCACCGGCACGCCCACCGACGCCAGCTCCTCCGTGACCGCCCGGGCCAGCACCGCCCAGCCGCCGCCCGGGGACAGCGCGTCGCCGAGCCGCATCACCATCGGCAGCAGTGGCCCGGTGCCGGGCTTGAAGCCGAGAACGCGGGCCTGCGCGGGCGCGGCCTCCGCGTCGATACGGCCCTCGGCGAGGTCGGTGAGGAAGTCGCCGCGGCCACGCGCCGCCAGCTCCTCCTCCTGCCGGGCCTGCATCAGGACGACGGCCAGGATGCCCGCGGCCCGCTCGGCGGCGATGCGGTGCACGGGGGCGAGCGGTTCGAGGACGGGCAGCAGGACCAGCCGCGCGCGGACCGACCCGGTGCCGTGGCCGCCCCCGGGCACGTCGACGAGCACGGAACCGGCGGACGGCGGCGCGTCCTTCTGCTGGGCGCGCAGCCCCTCCCACACCTGGAGCGGATCGGCGCCCTCGGGGCCGGCTCCGGCGGCGTACAGGAGCTGGCCGTCCGTCGTCTCCAGGAACACCGGGTTGCCGCTGAAGTCGGCCAGGATGCCGAGGACCTGCGGAATGCCGCCACCGCCCAGCAGGGCCTCCGTACAGCGCCGATGGACCTCCTCGGCCCGTTGGAGCAGCGCGTAGTGGCCGTTGACGATCTCGGTGTGGATCTCCTCGGTGACGGCCACGAACGCCACCTCGCGGTGCAGCTGCACCAGCGGCAGACCGGTCGAGCGGGCCGTCTCCACCAGGGCCGCGGGCAGCCGCGTGAAGCGCGGGCCCAGCTCCACGACGAGCGCCGCGATGCCCCGCTCGGCGAGCGTACGGACGAACGCGCGCTGCTCGGCCGGACGGGTGCCGAGCCCGTACCCGGTCGTCAGGAGCAGCTCGCCGCCCTTGAGCAGCGAGGCGATGTGCGGGACCTCGCCCGCGTGCACCCACCGCACGGTCCGCCCCAGCCGGTCGGCGCCCGCGAGGATCTCCGGCAGCCCGCTGCGCAGCCCGGGCAGCTCAAGCGCCCGCCGCACGGTGATCCCGGCGCCCTGGCTCTCCAAACGGCTGTCCGTACGGCTGTCCATGCAGCGGACGCTACCTGCACCTACGTACGGATGACGACCTGCCCGTCGGCGGCACCGGCGGCTTCCCTACGCCGGAACGATGTTGTGGTTGAAGCGGAACACGTTGTCCGGGTCGTACTGGCGCTTCACCGACGCCAGCCGGCGCGTGTTCTCGGCGCCCAGGCCCGCGATCACGCGCTCCGGGCCCTCGTCGCCGATGAAGTTGAGATAGACCGCGCCGCTGCTCCACGGCTGCACGTCGGTACGGACGTCACGGACCCACCGGACACAGCGCTCGTCGTCCGCCGGGTCCTCCCAGATGCCGAAGGGGTGCACGGCCCAGGGGGAGTCCCGGTAGGGGACGGGGTACTCGGCCGGGCCGTCGGCGACCGCGCCGCCCATGGGGAACAGCACGTGCGTGGTCGCTGTCGGGACCGGTACGGAGTTCCCGGCGGCGCAGAACACGGCCACGAAGTCGTCGGGGGCGCCCGTCAGGTACTCGGCCGACCAGTAGTTCCGCATCCCGGGCGGGTCGTCGAGCATGCACTGCAGGTCGGCGTACGGGATCGCGGTCACGACCGCCGACTCGTGCGGCAGCGCCAGCAGCGGTTCGGCGAGCTTGCGCATGTCCTCCTCGGGGCCCGCGTACGTCAGCAGGGCGGCGCACAGCAACTGTCCGACCAGGTGCGGCGGTACGAACTCCTCGGGCGGGCCGGTGAGATAGATGACCGCGCCGCTCGCCTCGACCGGGCCCGCCTCGATCACGTCGCGGTAGATGCGGGTCGCCTCCTGGCCGAACTCCGGGAGGTACAGCACCAGGGCCATGGAGACCACGGGCAGCTCGTGCAGCCTCAGGGTCAGTGAGGTGGCGACGCCGAAGTTTCCGCCGCCGCCGTGCAGGGCCCAGAACAGGTCCGGGTTCTGCCCGTCGCTCGCGTGCACCGCGGTGCCGTCGGCGGTCACCAGGTCGACGCCGATGAGGTTGTCGACGGCGAGGCCGCAGGAGCGCTCCAGCCAGCCGCTGCCGCCGCCCAGCACGAAGCCGCCGACCCCGGTGGTGGAGACCCGGCCGCCGGTGGTCGCCAGCCCGTACGGCTGGGTCGCCCGGTCCAGGTGGCTCATCAGGGCCCCGCCCTGGACCCGTACGGATTGCTCCGCGGGGTGGACGGTGACCTCGGTCAGTCGGCGCAGGTCGATCACCAGGCCGCCGTCGTTCAGCGCCATGCCTGCGACGCTGTGGCCGCCGCCGCGGACTGCGATCTTCAGGTCCAGGTCGCGGGCGAAGCGGATGGAGCGGGCTACGTCGGCGTCGTCCGCGACCTGTGCGATCACTGCTGGGCGGCGGTCGATCATGGCGTTGTAGACGGTTCGGTTGTCGTCGTACCCGGGATCCCCCGGGGCGAAGACCTCGCCGGTCAGGTCCTCGCGCAGGGCGGTGAGGGCTGCGCCCGCCTTTGAGGGGGAGGCCATGGCGGTCCCCTTCCAATAAGGGGCATTTGTGTGGTTCCAGCGTATGCGCTTTGCCACGAGGGCGCCGTTTTCAGGTGCGGCGCCGTCGTGGCTGGTCGCGCAGTTCCCCGCGCCCCTTTCGGGGCGCGATTCCCTGGGCGTCCGTTTTAGCCGCCGTAGGCCCCCGACGCCGTCAGCCTCAGGGCCGTGTCGATCAATGGGACGTGGCTGAAGGCCTGGGGGAAGTTGCCCACCTGGCGCTTGAGGCGGGGGTCCCATTCCTCGGCCAGGAGGCCCAGGTCGTTGCGGAGGGCCAGGAGCTTCTCGAAGAGTTTGCGGGCCTCGTCGACGCGGCCGATCATCGCGAGGTCGTCCGCCATCCAGAACGAGCAGGCGAGGAACGCGCCCTCGTCGCCCGGCAGACCGTCGAGGTTCTCCTCGCCGCCCGAGGTCGGGTAGCGCAGGATGAAGCCGTCCGAGGTGGACAGTTCGCGCTGGATGGCCTCGATGGTGCCGATGACCCGCTTGTCGTCGGGAGGCAGGAAGCCCATCTGCGGGATGAGGAGCAGCGAGGCGTCCAGCTCCTTCGAGCCGTACGACTGTGTGAAGGTGTTGCGCTCCTTGTCGTAACCCTTCTCACACACGTCCCGGTGGATGTCGTCGCGCAGTTCGCGCCACTTCTCCAGCGGGCCGTCCGCGTCGCCGGACTCGATGAGCTTGATCGTGCGGTCCACCGCGACCCACGCCATGACCTTCGAGTGCACGAAGTGGCGGCGCGGACCGCGCACCTCCCAGATGCCCTCGTCGGGCTCGTCCCAGTGCTGCTCCAGGTAGCGGATCAGCTTCAGCTGGAGCAGGGAGGCGTAGTCGTTGCGGGCCAGACCCGTCATGTGCGCCAGGTGCAGGGCCTCGGTGACCTCGCCGTACACATCCAGCTGGAGCTGGTGGGCGGCGCCGTTGCCGACGCGGACCGGGCCCGAGTTCTCGTAGCCGGGCAGCCAGTCCAGCTCGGCCTCGCCCAACTCCCGTTCGCCCGCGATGCCGTACATGATCTGCAGGTTCTCGGGGTCGCCGGCGACCGCGCGCAGCAGCCACTCGCGCCAGGCGCGGGCCTCGTCGCGGTAGCCGGTGCGCAGCAGGGAGGAGAGGGTGATGGCCGCGTCGCGCAGCCAGGTGTAGCGGTAGTCCCAGTTGCGCACGCCGCCGATGTCCTCCGGCAGGGAGGTGGTGGGGGCGGCGACGATCCCGCCGGTCGGCGCGTAGGTGAGTGCCTTGAGGGTGATGAGCGAGCGGACTACGGCCTCCCGGTACGGGCCGTGGTACGTGCACTGCTCGACCCACTCGCGCCAGAAGTCCTCGGTGGCCTCCAGCGACTGCTCCGGCTCCGGGAGCGCCGGCGGCTGCTTGTGCGAGGGCTCCCAGGAGATGGTGAACGCGATGCGGTCACCCGGTGCCACCGTGAAGTCGGCGTATGTCGTCAGGGACTTGCCGTAGGTCTCGGCGGTGGTGTCGAACCACACAGAGTCGGGGCCCGCGACGGCCACCGTCCGGCCCTCGTGCTTGTGCACCCACGGCACGACACGGCCGTAAGAGAACCGCATGCGCAGGGCCGAGCGCATCGGCACACGGCCGCTGACGCCCTCCACGATGCGGATCAGCTGGGGGGCGCCGTCGCGAGGGGGCATGAAATCGGTCACTCTGACCGTGCCGCGCGGGGTGTCCCACTCGGATTCGAGGATCAGCGAGTCGCCCCGGTAGCGGCGGCGTGCCGCTGTGGGCGGTTCGGCGTCCGTCGCGTGCGCGGGGCCGAGGCGCCAGAAGCCGTGCTCCTCGGTGCCGAGCAGTCCCGCGAAGACGGCATGGGAGTCGAAGCGGGGCAGGCACAGCCAGTCGACTGTGCCGTCCCGGCAGACCAGCGCGGCGGTCTGCATGTCTCCGATGAGTGCGTAGTCTTCGATGCGCCCGGCCACGTGCAACTCCAGTCGAACGGCCACGTCGCCCCCCGTAGAGAAGGAAAAGGGGGGTCTCGCTCTTGCGGTCAAGGGTTCGTTGTAAAGCGTCGTTGAGCGGTGGAGCAAACACCAATCGGTGCTCAACGGACTGACGAGCTCTCGTTGTTCCGGGGTTACGGGCGGGGGTGGTGCCGTGTTGCCGGTCGGGCTCGGCAGCGAGTGTCCGAGGAGCATACGACGCACGCAGATGATCCGCGTGCCGCTCTCGACAACCCGGGTCCGCTGAACGAGTGAAGCTCGGTTGAGCGGGCACGGTTTCGGGTGAGCGCTGGACGAGGTGATGGTGACTCGTGTACGGGATGCGTGTCCGGGTGTGCGCGGAGCGTGGCCGGAAGCCTTGTCCCCGGGTCGCTGATACCCTGGTAGCCCGTGGACCGGTGGGCACGAAACCCCCGAACCGCAGCGACGGCTCCTCCAGTGAAAACCCGGAAATCTCCGGGCCGGGTGGCCGTACCGCACCCCAGACCGCGACCACGGGAGCCCCGCCTTGGCCATGACACCCGCTGCTTTTCGAAACAGCAACGCCACGACGACCAAGCACATCTTCGTCACCGGGGGTGTCGCCTCCTCGCTCGGCAAGGGTCTGACGGCCTCCAGCCTCGGCATGCTCCTCAAGGCGCGCGGCCTGCGTGTGGTCATGCAGAAGCTCGACCCGTACCTGAACGTCGACCCGGGCACGATGAACCCCTTCCAGCACGGTGAGGTGTTCGTCACGCACGACGGCGCCGAGACCGACCTGGACATCGGCCATTACGAGCGCTTCCTCGACCGCGACCTCGACGGCTCGGCCAACGTCACCACCGGCCAGATCTACTCGACGGTGATCGCCAAGGAGCGGCGCGGCGAGTATCTCGGCGACACCGTCCAGGTCATCCCGCACATCACCAACGAGATCAAGCACCGCATCCGCCGCATGGCCACCGACGAGGTCGACGTCGTCATCACCGAGGTCGGCGGCACGGTCGGCGACATCGAGTCGCTGCCCTTCCTGGAGACCGTGCGCCAGGTCCGCCACGAGGTCGGCCGGGACAACGTGTTCGTGGTCCACATCTCGCTGCTGCCCTACATCGGCCCCTCCGGCGAGCTGAAGACCAAGCCGACCCAGCACTCGGTCGCCGCCCTGCGGAACATCGGTATCCAGCCGGACGCGATCGTGCTGCGCTGCGACCGCGAGGTCCCGACCGCGATCAAGCGCAAGATCTCCCTGATGTGCGACGTCGACGAGGCGGCCGTGGTGGCCTGCCCCGATGCCCGCTCGATCTACGACATCCCCAAGACCGTGCACCGCGAGGGCCTGGACGCCTATGTCGTCCGCAAGCTGGACCTGCCCTTCCGGGACGTGGACTGGACGACCTGGGACGACCTCCTGGACCGCGTCCACAACCCCGCCCACGAGATCAACCTCGCCCTGGTCGGCAAGTACATCGACCTGCCCGACGCGTATCTCTCGGTCACCGAGGCGCTGCGCGCGGGCGGATTCGCCAACCACGCGCGCGTGAAGATCAAGTGGGTCACCTCGGACGACTGCAAGACCCCCGCGGGCGCCCAGAAGCAGCTGGCGGACGTGGACGCGATCTGCATCCCGGGCGGCTTCGGCGACCGCGGTGTGTCCGGCAAGGTCGGCGCGATCCAGTACGCCCGCGAGCACAAGATCCCGCTGCTCGGACTCTGTCTCGGCCTCCAGTGCATCGTCATCGAGGCGGCCCGCAACCTGGCCGGCATCGAGGACGCCAACTCCACCGAGTTCGACGCCGCCACCGCCCACCCGGTCATCTCGACCATGGCCGAGCAGCTCGACATCGTCGCGGGCGACGGCGACATGGGCGGAACGATGCGCCTGGGCATGTACCCGGCCAAGCTCGCCGAGGGCTCCATCGTGCGCGAGGTGTACGACGGCAAGGAGTACGTCGAGGAGCGCCACCGCCACCGCTACGAGGTCAACAACTCCTACCGCGCCGAACTGGAGAAGAAGGCCGGCATCCAGTTCTCCGGCACCTCCCCGGACGGCAAGCTCGTGGAGTACGTCGAGTACCCGCGCGAGGTGCACCCCTACCTGGTGGCCACGCAGGCACACCCGGAGCTGCGCTCCCGCCCGACCCGCCCCCACCCGCTCTTCGCCGGCCTCGTCAAGGCTGCCGTCGAGCGCAAGACGGGCAAGTAGTCCAAGGGCTGTACGGTGACCGGGGTGCGCGCCTTTGGGGGTGCGTGCCCCGGTTTCTTTGGCACGTGCGGGATGCGGGAGGACAAGTCGACATGACCACCATCAAGGACACTCCGGAGGAGTGGGAGATCCGGGCGACGGAGACCCCCTTCGTGGGCAACAAGACCTCCGTGCGCACCGACGAGGTGGTCATGCCCGACGGCTCGGTGGTGGGCCGCGACTACCAGGTCCACCCCGGCTCCGTGGGCGTCCTCGCCCTCGACGACGAGGGGCGGGTCCTGCTGATCCGCCAGTACCGCCACCCCGTGCGTCAGCGGATGTGGGAGATCCCGGCCGGGCTGCTCGACGTACCTGGCGAGAATCCGCTGCACGCCGCCCAGCGCGAGCTGTACGAGGAGGCGCACGTCAAGGCCGAGGACTGGCGGGTGCTGACCGACGTCTACCCCACGGCGGGCGGCTGCGACGAGGCCGTACGGATCTTCCTGGCCCGGAATCTGTCCGAGGCCGAGGGGCAGCGCTTCGAGGTCGAGGACGAGGAGGCCGACATGGAGCACGCGCGCGTGCCCGTCGGTGAACTCGTCCGGGGCATCCTCGCCGGGGAGCTGCACAACAACTGCCTTGTCGTCGGCCTCCTTTCGCTGGTGGCGGCCGAGAAGGGCGACGGACTCGACGCGCTGCGCCCGGCCGAGGCGCCCTGGCTGGCCCGGCCCTTCGAGGCCTGAGGCACCGGTAGGGGCCAACTGCCGACTCCGGTGTGACCATCGCCTGATCCGATCGAGCGACCTGCCCGTCGTGCTCCGCACAGATCGTCGCAGAGCGTGAACTAGGCTCTGGAAACGCCCGAACCGGAGTCCCGGCGGGCTTGCGCGTGCAGGTGGACGGGAGTGTGGCCCGTGACGGATCAGGCGGTGGACACAGACGGCACGAAGCTGTCCGGAAATGATCGGCCGCCCGTTCCCACGGTCAGTCAGTTCCTCGGCCGGACAAGAGAGTTGAAGGAACTGCGCGCCGACATCGAGCGCGCCGGACTTGACACCCTCGCGGGCCGGAAGGCGCCCCGCGCGCGCGTGCTGCTCATCGCGGGCAAGCCCGGCTCGGGCCGCACCGCCCTCGCCGAGGAGCTGGCCCGGCAGGTCGCGGACAGTTACCCGGACGGCATCCTGTGCGCCCGGCTCGCCGAACCCGACGGCACCCCCGTACCGACCGAGCGCACCGCCCGCGAGCTGCTGACCACCCTGGAACTGCCCACCCCGCCCGGCGCCGACGAGGACGAGCTGTCCGAGGCGCTGCGCGACGCGCTGGCCGACCGGCGGATGCTGCTCCTGCTCGACGACGCGGCCGACCCCGAGCAGGTCGACGCGCTGCTGCCGGACAACCCCGACTGCCTCGCCGTCGCCGTCTCCGGCGGCCCGCTGACCGGGATCTCCGACGTCCGCCCGTGCACCCTGGGCGGCCTCGACACCAAGTCGGCCGTGGAACTGCTCGAACGCTTCACGGGCTCGGTACGCATCACCGTGGACCCGCGCTCCGCCGAAGGACTCGCCGAGGCGTGCCAGGGCCAGCCCGCCGCACTGATGCTGGCCGGAGGCTGGCTCGCGGCCCGGCCCAAGGCGGCCGTCTCCGACCTCGCCAAGCAACTGCACGCCGAGAGCGACGAGGGCACCGCCCTGAGCCGCGTCTTCCGCCTTGTGTACGCCTCGCTGCCGGCCCCGGCCGCCCGGATACTGCGACTGCTCGCTCTCGCCCCCGGCGGCCTGGTCGACCCGCAGACGGCCTCTGCGCTGGCCGGCTGCTCCGTCGGCGGCGCCCGTGCCACCCTGGACGACTTCGTCGCCCTGAGCCTCCTGACGGCCGTGGACTCGCCGCTGCCGCAGTACGAGGTCCCCGGCTGCCTGCTGCCCCTCCTGCGCCCCCTCGCGGAGTCCCAGGACCGCCCGGCCGAGCTGCAGCTGGCCCGCGCGCGGATGCTGGAGCGGACCGTACGGCTGCTGGTGTCCTGCCGGGCCATCACCGAGACCGACAGCCCGACGGCGCGCGAGAAACTCCTCGGCACGCCCAGCGCGCTGCGCTTCCCCAACCCGAGGGCGGCGGCGGACTGGCTGACCATCCGCAGGCCCGCCCTGCTCGCCGCGGCCCGCATGGCGGTGGCCGACGGCGAGCTGGACACACTGGCCCGCCGCCTGATGTCCGCCCTGGTCAAGGCCATGGTCGCGCATATCGGCACCCAGGCCGCCGCGCCCGACCTGTACGGCGTCCACCGCCTCGTCCTCGATGTCGCCGAACGCCGGAAACTGCCCCGCGAGCGGGCCGCCGCCCTGCTGAACCTCGCCGACCTGGACGCGCAGACCGGCCGTACGAACGACGCGCTGGCCCGCTACCGGGCCGCCCTGGACGCCGGACGCGAGGCGAACGACCCGTACGCCACCGGGCGCGCGATGGAATCCGTAGGGGGCGCACACCAGGAACTCGGGGACCACGACCGCGCCGCCGACTGGTACGGGCGCGCGCTCGCCCAGCGCCTGGCGCGCGACGAGCGCGAGGACGCCGCCCGGCTGTACGGCCGTATCGCCACCGCGCACACCTACGCGGGCCGCTACGGCGAGGCACTGCGCAACTGGCGTGCCGCGGTGGCCGGTTACCGCAAGAACGGCGATGTGGCCGCCCACGCGCGCGCGTTGAGCGAGCTGGCGCGGGTCCAGGAGTACGCGGGGCGGCCCGAGGAGTCGCTGCGCACCTGCCAGGAGGCCGTGGAGTGGGCGCGGCGCGCCGACGACGTGCGGCTGCAGGGAGCGCTCCAGCTGCGGCTGGCCGACACGCTGGAGCACCTCGGCGATCCGGCCGCGGCACGGCTGCACCGGAGCGCCGCGGAGCGGCTGCTGGGCGACGATCCGCAGGCCCAGGAGAGTGAGCCGGACCTCCCTGAGGATGATCCGGACCCGGAACACGGTGCTAACGCCTACGAAATCCGTAGTACATCAGTCGAAGATTGATGCATTGAAAGGCTAGACACCGAGAACGCCTTCATTAAACTGGCTCTACCGCGCCTTCTCCTGCGGTCTCCTGGTGTGCCCCCGCACGTCCGGGTATGTATTGCTATGCCCCCACACACCCTCTGAGCCAAGGACCGTGATCGACGTGAAGGTCGGCATCCCCCGCGAGGTCAAGAACAACGAGTTCCGCGTGGCCATCACGCCCGCCGGAGTGCACGAGCTGGTGCGTCACGGCCACCAGGTCGTCATCGAGCACGGCGCCGGCGTCGGCTCCTCGATCACGGACGACGAGTTCGTGGCCGCCGGCGCGCGGATCCTGCCCACGGCCGACGAGGTGTGGGCCACCGCCGACCTGCTGCTGAAGGTCAAGGAGCCCATCGCCGAGGAGTACCACCGCCTCCGCAAGGACCAGACGCTCTTCACCTACCTGCACCTGGCCGCGTCCAAGGAGTGCACGGACGCGCTCGTCGGGTCCGGCACCACAGCGATCGCCTACGAGACCGTCGAGCTGCCCGGTCGCGCCCTGCCGCTGCTCGCCCCGATGTCGGAGGTCGCCGGCCGGCTGGCCCCGCAGGTCGGCGCCTACCACCTGATGCGCTCGGTCGGCGGACGTGGCGTGCTCCCTGGCGGCGTCCCCGGTACGCAGCCCGCGCGGGCCGTCGTCATCGGCGGCGGCGTCTCCGGCTGGAACGCCACGCAGATCGCCGTCGGCATGGGTTTCCACGTCACGCTGCTCGACCGCGACATCAACAAGCTGCGCGAGGCCGACAAGGTCTTCGGCACCAAGGTCCGGGCGATCATGTCCAACTCCTTCGAGCTGGAGAAGGCCGTCCTGGACGCAGACCTCGTCATCGGCGCGGTGCTGATCCCCGGCGCCAAGGCCCCGAAGCTGGTCACCAACGAACTCGTGTCGCGGATGAAGCCGGGAAGCGTTCTCGTCGACATCGCGATCGACCAGGGCGGCTGCTTCGAGGACTCGCGCCCCACGACCCACGCCGAACCGACCTTCCAGGTCCACGGATCGGTCTTCTACTGCGTCGCCAACATGCCCGGCGCGGTGCCCAACACGTCGACCTACGCGCTCACCAACGCCACGCTGCCCTACATCGTGGAACTCGCCGACCGCGGCTGGGCGGCGGCGCTGCGTCGCGATCCCGCGCTCGCCCGGGGCCTCAACACGCATGACGGCAAGGTCGTCTACCGCGAGGTCGCGGAGGCGCACGGGCTGGAGCACGTCGAGTTGGACTCGCTGCTCGGCTGATGGTGTCACCTGAGGTTCCCGGCGGTCCCGCAGGGGCTCCCGGTCGACAAAAAGACCAAGTCATCAGCGGGTAAAAGGCGATACGTCAACAGGCATCGTCAACGCCCCGCGCCCCGCCGGACCTTGCCCGACAAGGTCCGGCCGGATGTGTGTATGGTCACTTTGCGACACTCGTTCAACTCGCCTCGAACGTAACGCTTCAACCGATTCGCGCACCGGTGAAACCTGCCGTGCGACGGCCGTACGCCCTTGACAGAGGGATGTTTCATTGCCGACACATCGGGCCCGGTACGGCGGATTGTGTTGCTGCGAACGGCCGACACGCCATAGAGTCGCCAACCGTCGGCATGGTGCCACGCTGACCTATCGAGAAGTTACCTGGTCACCAAGGAGGTAAGACGACTTGTGAATGAGTCGACATTTACTCCCGGGGGTGGTCAACCAGGAATGCCGGCGCGGGGCTCGGGCCCCACGGGGCTCGCGGCTGTCGGCTCCGTCGCGGTCCGCACCTTCGCAGCCCACCAGGGTCACCCGATGCCGGTGGTGACTCAGCCCGCACACATGAGCATGGATGGCCATCACGTGAACGCCATGGCCGGCGACGGTAGTGGCGGGGTCCACAACCACTTCGCCGACTACGACGAACTGCCCGACGGGCACTTCTACGACCCCGACGCCGAGTACGAGCCCGATCCGGAGTACGCGGCCACGCTCGCGCCCGACGCGGCCCGTCAGCGCCGTGAGCGCATCGGTCCCACCGGGCGCCCGCTGCCGTACTTCCCGATCCCGGGTCCGCTGACCAGTCACGGCCCCGCGACGATCGTCGCGATGTGCAACCAGAAGGGCGGCGTGGGCAAGACCACGTCGACCATCAACCTGGGTGCGGCGCTCGCGGAGTACGGACGCCGGGTCCTGCTGGTCGACTTCGACCCGCAGGGCGCCCTCTCCGTGGGCCTCGGTGTGAACCCGATGGAACTCGACCTGACGGTCTACAACCTGCTCATGGAGCGGGGGATGTCCGCGGACGAGGTCCTGCTGAAGACCGCGGTCCCGAACATGGACCTGCTGCCGAGCAACATCGACCTGTCGGCGGCCGAGGTGCAGCTGGTGTCGGAGGTCGCTCGCGAGTCGACGCTCCAGCGTGCCCTGAAGCCGCTCATGGCCGACTACGACTACATCGTGATCGACTGTCAGCCCTCGCTCGGTCTGCTCACCGTGAACGCCCTGACAGCGGCTCACAAGGTGATAGTGCCTCTGGAATGCGAGTTCTTCGCACTGCGCGGTGTCGCGCTGCTGACGGAGACCATCGAGAAGGTCCAGGAGCGGCTGAACCCGGAGCTGGAGCTGGACGGGATCCTCGCCACGATGTACGACTCGCGCACGGTGCACAGCCGTGAGGTGCTCGCACGTGTCGTCGAGGCCTTCGACGACCACGTCTACCACACGGTCATCGGACGCACGGTCCGCTTCCCGGAGACCACGGTCGCCGGCGAGCCGATCACCACGTACGCCTCCAACTCCGTCGGCGCCGCCGCTTATCGCCAGCTCGCCAGGGAGGTGCTCGCCCGGTGTCACGCCGAGTGAGTCTGCCGGGGGCCGACGAACTGTTCCGCACCACCGGGGGCATGGCGCTCCAGTCGTCCACGCCCAGGCGCCAGGCCAACGGCGAGCCCCGCGTGCCGGCGCCCGCCGGCGAGAGCGACGGGGCCGCCGCCTCGGAGGACGCGCCGCACTCGGTGCCCGTCCAGGGCGGTGACGGCGACGGTGACGAGCATGTCGCCGCCGGCGCGGACTCGTCCGATGCCGGGGAGTCGCGCAGCCGGGGGGCCACCGCGGAGCGTTCGGCGCGGCGGCAGGGCGAGCAGGAAGGTTCTGCCTCCGGGCAGGGGCCCTCGCCGCAGTCGGTCTCGGCGTCCCGCAAGCGAAGCGGACGGGCCCCCTCACGGCGGCCCAGCGGGCGCGAGCGGCACGACGAGAAGATCACGGTGTACGTCTCCGCCGAGGAGCTGATGGATCTGGAGCACGCGCGCCTGGTGCTCCGGGGCGAGCACGGGCTCGCGGTCGACCGCGGCCGGATCGTGCGCGAAGCGGTCGCGGTGGTGCTCGCGGATCTCGAGTCCCGTGGGGACGCGAGCATCCTCGTACGACGGTTGCGCGGGCGCTAGCGGTAGCCTGCGGGGCCATGACCTCGAACGACGCCCCCGCATCCGGCCCCGGCTCCGCCGGCCGTCGGCGTGTGCTGGGGCGGGGGCCGGGGGGCTCGCCGCCGGTTCCGGTCGAGGAGCCCGTAGAGGCTCCCGAGGAGCCGGTGCGCGAGGAGTCGGCCGCAGTCGTTCCGGTGGGCGAGGAAGTACCGGAGGCCCCGGTTCCGCCGGTGGAACCGGCGCCCGAGCCGGAGCCGCCCGCCGAGCCGGTCACGCCCGAACCCGATGACGGGGTTTTCCGGATTCGGCTGGCCAACTTCGAAGGGCCGTTCGATCTCCTCCTCCAGCTGATCTCCAAGCACAAGCTCGACGTCACCGAGGTCGCCCTCTCCAAGGTGACCGACGAGTTCATGGCGCACATCAGGGCGATGGGCCCGGACTGGGATCTCGACCAGACCACCGAGTTCCTGGTCGTCGCGGCCACCCTGCTGGACCTGAAGGCCGCGCGGCTGCTGCCCTCCGCCGAGGTCGAGGACGAGGCGGACCTGGCCCTCCTTGAGGCCCGGGACCTGCTGTTCGCGCGGCTGCTCCAGTACCGCGCGTACAAACAGATCGCCGACATCTTCAGCCGCCGCCTCGACGACGAGGCCCGGCGTTACCCCCGTACCGTCGGACTGGAACCGCATCACGCCGAACTGCTGCCCGAGGTCGTCATCAGCATCGGGGCGGAGGGGTTCGCGAAGCTCGCCGTGAAGGCGATGCAGCCGAAGCCCAGGCCCCAGGTGTACGTCGACCACATCCACGCGCCCCTGGTGAGCGTCCAGGAGCAGGCCGGGATCGTGGTCGCGCGGCTGCGGGAGCTGGGCGAGGCCACCTTCCAGGAGCTGGTCGAGGACACCGACGACACGCTGACCGTCGTCGCGCGCTTCCTGGCCCTGCTGGAGCTGTACCGGGAGAAGGCCGTCGCCCTGGACCAGGAGACCGCTCTGGGGGAGCTGGTGGTGCGCTGGACGGGCGGGGAGGGCGATCGGGAGCCGACGGTCACCGACGAGTTCGACCGGCCGCCAGAGGTGCCGGAGGAGAAGGCGAAGGAGGAGAAGGCGTGAGCGAGGAGACCACCGAGGTGCCGGCCGGGCTGAGGACCGTCGCCGATCTCGATCTCAGGCCCGCCCTGGAGGCCGTACTCATGGTCGTGGACGAACCCGCGACCGAGGAACACCTCGCGAAGATACTGCAGCGGCCCCGGCGGCAGATCGCGGACGCCCTGCGCGCGCTGGCCGACGACTACACCGTCCAGGGGCGCGGTTTCGAGCTGCGGATCGTCGCCGGGGGCTGGCGTTTCTACTCCCGGCCCGAGTACGCGGCGGCCGTCGAGGGCTTCGTCCTGGACGGCCAGCACGCGCGGCTCACGCAGGCGGCGCTGGAGACGCTCGCGGTCGTCGCGTACCGCCAGCCGGTCAGCCGCAGCCGGGTCTCGGCCGTCCGCGGAGTCAACTGCGACGGGGTCATGCGGACCCTGTTGCAGCGCGGTCTGGTCCAGGAGGCGGGAACAGAACCCGAAACAGGTGCGATCCTGTACACGACGACGAACTACTTTCTGGAGCGAATGGGCCTGCGAGGCCTGGACGAGCTCCCGGAGCTCGCGCCCTTCCTCCCGGAGGCGGACGCGATCGAGGCCGAGACGCTGGAAGGGGTCCCGTCGTTCGATCCGGATGCACCGGATGCAGATGCAGACGACACGACGACGACGGAACTTTGATGCGAAGCAGTGGCAGTGGCAGCGGCAGGAACAACGGACGCGGCAACCCCCGCGGGACCGGTGGTGGCGGTAACTCGCGTGGCTCCGGTGGTGGCGGCAACCCTCGCGGCTCCGGTGGTGGCGGTAACTCCCGCGGCTCCGGCGGAGGCGGCAACTCCCGGGGGACCGATGGGGGCGGTGCCCAGCCGAGGAGCGCGGGAGGGCGCGACGACAAGCCGAAGCGCGCCGCCAATCCCCGTCCCGAGGAGCGTCGCTACGACGTAGGCCCCGGCGCGTCCCACGAGGGCCCGAAGTCCGGACGCGGCGCCGCCGCGCGCGGAGGGGCCAAGGGCGGGCCCAAGCAGGGCCAGGGCAGCACCGGACGCGGCCGCTGGGCCCCGGCGACCTCCCGTGAGTACGACGCGCGGGCCGAGGAGCGCAACCGGGAGCGGTACGCCGGCAAGAAGGACGTCAAGCTCCCCAAGACGTTCCCGGGCGCCGAGCAGGAGGGCGAGCGGCTCCAGAAGATCCTCGCGCGCGCGGGCTACGGTTCCCGGCGGGCCTGCGAGGAGCTGATCGAGCAGTCCCGCGTCGAGGTCAACGGCGAGATCGTGGTGGAGCAGGGGCTGCGTGTCGACCCCGAGCACGACGAGATCAAGGTCGACGGGCTGACGGTGGCCACGCAGTCGTACCAGTTCTTCTCGCTGAACAAGCCCGCGGGCGTCGTCTCCACGATGGAGGACAACGAGGGCCGGCAGTGCCTCGGCGACTACGTGACGAACCGCGAGACGCGGCTCTTCCACGTCGGACGGCTCGACACCGAGACCGAGGGCGTCATCCTGCTCACCAACCACGGTGAGCTGGCGCACCGGCTGACCCACCCCAAGTACGGCGTGAAGAAGGTCTACCTCGCGCACATCGTGGGCCCGATCCCGCGCGACCTGGGCAAGCAGCTCAAGGACGGCATCCAGCTGGAGGACGGGTACGCGCGTGCGGACCACTTCCGGGTGGTCGAGCAGACCGGCAAGAACTACCTCGTCGAGGTCACCCTCCACGAGGGCCGCAAGCACATCGTGCGCCGCATGCTCGCGGAGGCCGGCTTCCCGGTCGACAAGCTGGTGCGGGTCTCCTTCGGCCCGATCACCCTGGGCGACCAGAAGTCGGGCTGGCTGCGCCGGCTGTCCAACACCGAGGTCGGCATGCTGATGAAGGAAGTCGATCTCTAGCAGTACCGATCTGTAAGCAGTACCGGGCGCCTCCTGAGCGCCTCTTGCACTCGTCGGCCGGTTCCGGAGTTCTCCGGGGCCGGCCGCCTGTGTTGCCGGGAGGGCCGTCGGTGGGCTCCTGGGCGCGCTGGAGAGGATTTGGCGCCCGCCCGGGTCTCTCCGGGTCTCGCGGCCCCTCCTGGGCGCCTGAGAGGCCGCTGAGGGGCTTTTGGCGTATGGGAGTCGTCAAGAAGGCTTGTGCGGGGTGCCCGCGCTCTTTATAGTCGGTATGACTATTGGTCATGGTGACCATAAAGGGTGACTGTAAGGGAGGTGGGCGGGCATGACCGCACCTTTGAACGGAACGGCGTGGGGCCGGGCTCCCGAGGGGTACGACAAGTACGCCTTCGAACCCTTCGCCGTCACCGTCGATCTGGCCGTACTCACCCTCCGCGCGGGCGCGCTGCACGTGCTGCTCGTCGAGCGCGGTCACGAGCCGTACGCCGGACGCTGGGCACTGCCCGGAGGCTTCGTCCTGCCCGACGAGTCCGCGGAGACGGCGGCCCGGCGTGAACTCGCCGAGGAGACCGGCCTGTCGGACGTGTCCGGGCTGCACCTGGAGCAGCTGCGCACCTACAGCGAACCCGACCGCGACCCGAGAATGCGGGTCGTGTCCGTGGCCTTCGCCGCGCTGCTGCCGCACGCGCCCGAACCGCACGGCGGCGGGGACGCGGCGCAGGCCCAATGGCTGCGGTACAACGCGCTCGGGCCGCTCGCCTTCGACCACGACCGCATCCTGGCCGACGCCCACGACCGGGTCGGCGCCAAGCTGGAGTACTCCTGCATCGCGACCGCCTTCTGCCCGCCCGAGTTCACCCTGGGCGAGCTGCGGCAGGTCTACGAGACCGTGTGGGGCACCGCGCTCGACCCGCCCAACTTCCGCCGCAAGGTGCTCGCCACGCCGGGCTTCGTCGAACCGGTACCGGGCGCCGCACGTCTCACCGGCGGCCGGGGCAAACCCGCCGCGCTGTACCGCGCGGGCACCGCGGCCACCCTGCACCCACCGCTGCTGCGCCCGACCACGTCGGTGTCGCCCGCCTCGCCTCCGTCGGCCCCTTCGCCCTCTCCCTCAGAACCGTCTCCCTCGTCACCGTCACCGACGTCACCGGAAGGACGCCCCGAATGACCACCACGACCGTCAGGAAGCGTGCCGCGAGCGGGGCGTTGATCGGGCTCGCGCTCGGCGACGCGCTGGGCTTCCCGACCGAGTTCAGCGACATCCCGTCCATCCTCGCCAAGTGCGGTCCGTGGCGGCAGATGGAGCTGCCCACGCCCGCGATCGTCACCGACGACACGCAGATGACGCTGGCGCTCGCGCACGGTCTGCGCGCGGCGACGGACCGGGGGCTGCTCACCCCGGCGGGGATGGAACGGCCGGTGCGCGAGGAGTTCGTGAAGTGGTTCCGGTCGCCGGACAACAACCGGGCGCCGGGCCACACCTGCCTGGTCGCCTGCAACCTGCTGGAGAAGGAGCGGCTGCCCTGGCAGGAGGCCAGCCAGATCGGCTCGAAGGGCTGCGGCGCCAACATGCGCGTGGCGCCTCTGGGTCTGCTCCCGGGCCTGAGCGACGAACAGCGCGCGGGCGCCGCCCAGTTGCAGGCGGCCCTCACCCACGGCCACCCGACGGCCCTGGCCGCCTCCGACCTCACCGCGCACGCCGTACGGCTGCTCGCGCAGGGCGCCGACCCGGGCGTGCTGGTGACCCTGCTGCGTACGTACGCGCACGAGAGCCGCAGTCACTACTACCACCGCTGGCTGGGCGACCTGTGGACGCACAGCCACGATCCGAGCCCCGAACACTTCATCGCCCGCGGCTGGGACGAGTGCCTGGCGATCCTGGACCGGCTCCAGCGCGCCGTCCGCACCGCCTCGCCCGAGGACGACCCCTGCCTCGCCACCGGCGCCGGCTGGACCGCCGAGGAGGCCCTGGCCACCGGCCTGCTGTGCTTCCTGCTCTTCCCGGGCGAGCCCCTCACGGCCCTGCGCCGCGCCGCCTGTACGTCGGGTGACTCGGACTCGATCGCCTGCCTGACCGGAGCGTTCGCCGGTGCCTGGCACGGCACCGACGCATGGCCCACGCGGTGGGCGGACCGGATCGAGTACGGGGGTGACCTGCAGACGTTGGGGGCCCTTTGGGACAGCTGACGGGATGCTGGGGGCTGTGCCCCCAGACCCCCCTTCGCGCTGAACGCGCTCGTCCTCAAACGCCGGACGGGCTGGAAGTGCCGGCCGGCGCTTCAGCAGATGCGCGGCGCGTGCGGACCAGGAAGTCCTCCACGCGTCGCCGGTCCGGTTCCTCCGGGAGCGGGCTGCGGTGGGACGCCTGTTCCGCCTCCGCCGCCAGGCGGGTCATCCGGGACTCGATCTCCGGCCACGGCACCTCGCCCCGCTTCACCTCCAGCAGCCGTTCGCGCTCGTCGCCGACGTCGATCGTCAGCGTGCCCGTGCGCAGCAGGTCGCGGCAGCTCATGAGGAGGCGCAGCAGGTGCATCGCGTGCTTCCAGCGCGGGGCGCCGTGGACACGGACGTCGGCCTCCAGCTTCTTGTGCTGGCCGAGCGCGTAGCGCGCGAACGTCTCGTGCGCCTGGCGGGAGAGGAACGCCCCGCGCAGGGCCAGGAGTTCGCGGCCGGTGTCGTCGGCGTACTCCACGAGCGGGGAGTGGAGGCACTCCAGGATGTTCGGGTTGGCGCGCAGAGCCAGTGTGCAGAAGCGTTCCAGCTCCCAGCTGAACTGCTCCTCCGCGGGGCCCTCCACATGCGTGGGCGGCTTCTCGAAGAGCCAGAACAGGGGAGTGGGCGCGAGGAACACCCCGCGCCGGTCCGTGTCGCTGCCGTCCGTCGCCAGGCCGAAGGCGCGCGAGCCCATCACGCAGGCGTAGATCGTGTGATCGCGTACGAGGGCTTCGGGGGTGGAATGCGGGCGCATTCCGGGAGCGTACGCGTGGTGCTCACGCCAGGCGGATCGAATTTCCCGTGACCGTGATCTGCTTCTCGGCCAGCGGCTGCGTCGCCGGGGGGTTGGTCACCGAACCGTCAGTGATGCTGAACTTGCTGCCGTGGCAGGTGCAGTTGATCGTGCCGTCCGAGACGTTCGCCACCGGGCACTTCTGGTGCGTACAGATCGAGGTGAACGCCTTGAACTCGCCGTCCTTCGGCTGCGTCACCACGACCTGCTCGTCCTTGAAGATCTTGCCGCCGCCGACAGGGATCTCGGCCGTCGTGGTCAGCTCCTGGCCAGGGGTCCCGGCGGAGGTCTCGTCGGAGGACGACGATTCGTCGCCGTACTCGCTGCATCCCGCCGTGAGCGCCGCCGCGCCTGTCGCGAGGAGGACCGTGCGTCGCGTCGGGCCTTGCGTCATGTCGTCACTCCGAAAGTGCGGAAGAACCAGAGGGCGGAAGTCAGCCAGACGATCGTCAGGACCGTGAAGACCAGTCCGCCGATGACCGGCAGCAGCCAGCCGGGCAGTCGATCCCAGCGAAGCAGCAGCATCTTTGCACTGAAAGCGCCGAAGAAGAAGCAACCCAGGAGGGAGTGCCACATCACTCGTGAATCGTATGTTTGATATCCGAAAGCGTACAGACAGTGCACCGCCACCGGGACCGCTGTCAGGAACGCGATCCGGCCCGACCAGCGGTGCAGCGTTCCCGACCAGCTCGGGCCCGGCAGCTTCCCGTACACCATGGCCGCCGACACGACCTGGACGAGCGCGAAGCCGAAGGCCGCTGTCGCGAGCCAGGACTTCACCGCGCCCGTGCTGCTGAACCCGGCCAGGTTGAAGGCGGTGCCCTCCGGGTCGTGGACCTTGCCGTACACGCCCAGGGCCAGTGCCACGGCGGCGGCGACGAGCGCCGGGACGAGGTAGCGGGCCGCGCTCGGGCCGCCGGGGGCCGGCGGGCGCGGCGGGAAGCTCTGGGTGGCGGCGTTCGGGTCCACGGTCATGTTCGGCTCCCTGTCCCTGTACCTGTCCCTGGTGGCTTGAGGCGGTGCTTCACGGGGTGACCGGGCGGGCCGTCAGCTGCTCGCCGTCGATCGTCACCGCGCCGGTCTCCGGGTCGATCCGGGGCGCGGGGGAGGGCTTGCCGTTGCGGTTGAGGATGCCGACCTGGTCCCCGGTGGACAGCACGATCCAGCCGCCGTCGATCTCGGCGTTCCGCACGGTCGCGGTCGCCCGGTAGAGCCCGGACGGTTTGACCGCCTTGTCCGCGGTGAAGGCGTAGTGCCCGCCCTCGATGTCGACCGTGCCGCGGATGCTCTTGCCCTTGAGGGTGCCGTTCAGTACGGAGCCGCCCTTGCCGGTGAGCTTCATGGAACCGTCGGCTTCGACATCGCCCTTCAGCCACGACTCCTTGTCACGGCCGTCGCAGAAGTACGCGATCGCCCTCCCGTCGCGCAGCGAGACCGACACCGCGGAGGTGTCGTCGTCCGTACGGCCCGCGTAGTCGGCGTTCGGTGCGGGGTTCTTGGTGGGTGACGGGGACGGGGACGGGGTCGGCGATGGGGACGCCTTCGTCCTCGTCGGTGCCGGGGACGGTGACACCTTGTCTGCGGGTGTGTCCGCCTGGGACGTGGACGCGGGCTTCGTCCCTGTCGTCGCGTTGAGCGACAGCATGAACAGGGCCAACAGCAGTCCCGCGAGCAGTGTGAAAAGTGGTCCGGTGCGCTTCATCGGGCCTCCCCCGAGGCGAGCTTCCTGCCATGAGAGCGGACCCGCGCCGCCGCGTCCAGAGCGCGTGGGCGTGTTCGCACGCCGACTCGCGGATTGGGGCGAATCGGGTGACATTGGCAAGGCCTGGTGCGAGCCGTGCGGCGCGTCTCAGGGGGCGGGCGCCACGGAGCCGTCGCACACGCGCTGACTAGGCTGTGGACCAAGACCTTTACATCAGCTCAGCAAGGAGCATCACCGTGGCGGTACGAGCGGTCCGGGGCGCCGTCCAACTGGATCGGGACGAGGCCGGGCACATGGACGAGCGGGTCAGCGAGCTGCTCACCGCGGTCCTGGAGCGCAACAGCCTCACCGCGGACGACCTGATCAGCGTCTGGTTCACGGCCACGCCCGACCTGCACAGCGACTTCCCGGCCGCCGCGGCCCGCAAGCTCGGCATCGTCGACGTACCGCTGATCTGCGCCCAGGAACTGGACATCGAGGGCGCGATGCCGCGAGTCGTCCGGATCCTCGCCCACATCGAGTCCGACCTGCCCCGCGCCGACATCGCGCACGTCTACCTCGGTGCCGCGGCGGCCCTGCGCAAGGACATCGCCCAGTGAGAACCGCACTCGTCATCGGCACGGGCCTCATCGGTACGTCCGCCGCGCTCGCTCTCGTCTCGCGTGGCGTCGTCGTCCACCTCGCCGACCACGACCCCGAGCAGGCCCGTACGGCAGCCGCCCTGGGCGCGGGCACGGACGAGCCGCCGGAGGGCCCGGTCGACCTCGCGATCGTCGCCGCGCCGCCCGCGCACGTCGCCGGTGCCCTCGCCGACGCGATGCGCCGGGGCGTCGCGCGCGGCTACCTCGACGTGGCCAGCGTCAAGGGCGGCCCGCGCCGCGAGCTGGAGGCACTGGGCCTCGACCTGTCGTCGTACATCGGCTCGCACCCCATGTCGGGCCGCGAGAAGTCGGGCCCGCTGGCCGCGACCGGCGATCTCTTCGAGGGCCGCCCCTGGGTGCTGACGCCGACCCGGGACACCGACACCGAGGTTCTCAATCTCGCTCTGGAGCTGGTCTCGCACTGCCGTGCGGTCCCCGTGGTGATGGACGCGGACGCCCACGACCGTGCCGTGGCCCTCGTCTCCCACATGCCCCACCTGGTCTCCAGCATGGTCGCCGCGCGGCTGGAGAACGCCGAGGAGGCCGCCGTACGGCTGTGCGGGCAGGGCATCCGGGACGTGACCCGGATCGCCGCGTCCGACCCCGGCATGTGGATCGACATCCTCTCCGCCAACCCCGGGCCGGTCGCCGACCTCCTCACGGACGTCGCCGGCGACCTGGAGGAGACGGTGCGGGCGCTGCGGTCCCTGCAGTCCTCCGACGAGGAGAAGCGGCGCGAGGGTGTCTCCGGGGTCGAGGACGTGCTGCGGCGCGGGAACGCGGGGCAGGTGCGGGTGCCCGGCAAGCACGGGTCCGCTCCGCGGGTCTACGAGGTGGTTGCGGTGCTGATCGACGACCAGCCTGGGCAGCTGGCCCGGATCTTCGCCGATGCGGGGCGGGCGGGGGTCAATATCGAGGATGTGCGGATCGAGCATGCGACGGGGCAGCAGGCGGGGCTTGTCCAGTTGATGGTGGAGCCGAAGGCTGCACCTGTTCTTTCGGCTGCGTTGAGGGAACGGGGCTGGGCGATTCGGCAGTAGTGAGCGGTGTTGGTGTGGGCGTTACTGGGGGCTGCCGCCCCCAGACCCCCGCTTCGGCCTGAACGGCCTCGTCCTCAATCGCCGGACGGGCTGGAGATGCGGGCCGGCGCTGAAGAGGCACCGCACGAGCCTGAGGGTCCCGGCATGGAAACGCGTGCGGCCGGACGAGTGACCCGCACCCAGTAACCTTGTCCGGGGCACCAACCGCCCCCACCCCACCACCCCGGACCAGGAAGGTGCCTCCACAGTGGATCGCGCCGCAGTGATTGTCGCCATTGACGGGCCCTCCGGCACAGGCAAGTCGAGCACGTCCAAGGCCGTTGCCGCGCAGCTCGGGCTCAGCTACCTGGACACCGGGGCCCAGTACCGGGCGATCACCTGGTGGATGGTGACCAACGGGATCGACATCACGGACCCCTCCGCGATCGCCGCTGTGGCGGGCAAGCCCGAGATCGTCTCCGGCACGGATCCGGAGAACCCGACGATCACTGTGGACGGCACCGACGTCGGCGGTCCGATCCGTACCCAGGAGGTCACCGCCAAGGTCAGCGCGGTGAGCGCCGTGCCCGAGGTGCGGGCCCTGATCACCGAGCTGCAGCGGTCCATCGCCGCGTCCGCCGTGACGGGGATCGTCGTCGAGGGGCGGGACATCGGGACGACCGTGCTGCCCGACGCCGACCTGAAGATCTTCCTCACCGCGTCCCCGGAGGCGCGTGCCGCCCGCCGCAGCGGTGAGCTGAAGGGCGCCGACGTCAACAGCACCCGCGAGGCGCTGCTGAAGCGGGACGCGGCCGACTCCAGCCGCAAGACCTCACCGCTCGCCAAGGCGGACGACGCCGTGGAGGTCGACACCTCCGAGCTGACCCTCCAGCAGGTCATCGAGTGTGTCGTCACCCTTGTCGAGGAGAAGCGGGACGCGAAGTGAGCGACCCGTCGAACATTCCGTCGGAGCGCGGCGCCGAGGTCGGGCGCCGGATCGGCGTCGGCCTGATGTACGGGCTGTGGCGGCCGCGTGTGCTCGGTGCCTGGAAGGTGCCCGCGACCGGGCCGGTGATCTTCGCCGTCAATCACTCCCACAACATCGACGGGCCGATGGTCATCGGTGTGGCACCCCGGGCCTCGCACTTCCTGGTCAAGAAGGAGGCGTTCATCGGCCCGATCGCCACCTTCATGCGCGCCACCGGCCAGCTGGAGGTCGACCGCTCGACGGCCGACCGTACGGCGATCAGCCGGGCCCTGGGCGTGCTGGCGAACGGCGGGGTGCTCGGGATCTTTCCCGAGGGCAGCCGCGGCGACGGCGACTTCGCCTCGCTGCGCTCCGGGCTCGCCTACTTCGCCGTGCGCAGCGGCGCGCCCATCGTTCCGGTGGCCGTGCTGGGAAGCACTGACCGGCGCGGACGGTTGATAAAGGCGCTGCCTCCGCTGCGTAGCCGCGTCGACGTGGTCTTCGGTGACCCGTTCGAGGCGGGCGACGGCAGCGGGCGGCGTACGCGCGCGGCGCTGGACGAGGCGACCATACGTATCCAGAAGCACCTCACCGCGCACCTGGACAACGCCAGACGCCTCACCGGCCGAGGGGAAAACGCCGAGCGGCCCGCTGAGCGCTGAGCGACACTTGAGTACTTGTGCAGTTTGAGCAGTTTGAGTAGTGGATCACCCGACAATCGGGGGGTTCCACCGATCACCACGATGAACGAGGTACGGACTTCATGAACGACCACATTCCCTCCGAGAGCTCGGGAGAGTACGAGCACGGAGAGCTTGGCGATGCCGAGTACGCGGAGTTCATGGAGCTCGCCGCGGTGGAGGGCTTCGACATCGAGGATGTCGAGGGCGCGATCGACGAGGCGGGACACGGGCCACTGCCCGTCCTCGCCGTCGTCGGACGGCCGAACGTCGGCAAGTCGACGCTCGTCAACCGCATCATCGGGCGCCGCGAGGCCGTCGTCGAGGACAAGCCCGGTGTCACCCGCGACCGCGTCACCTACGAGGCCGAGTGGGCCGGGCGGCGCTTCAAGATCGTCGACACCGGCGGCTGGGAGCAGGACGTCCTCGGTATCGACGCCTCCGTGGCCGCGCAGGCCGAGTACGCGATCGAGGCGTCCGACGCGGTCGTCTTCGTCGTCGACGCCAAGGTCGGCGCCACCGACACCGACGAGGCCGTCGTCCGGCTGCTGCGCAAGGCCGGCAAGCCCGTCGTCCTGTGCGCCAACAAGGTCGACGGACCGAGCGGCGAGGCCGACGCCACGTCCCTCTGGGCCCTCGGGCTCGGCGAGCCGCACCCCGTCTCCTCCCTGCACGGCCGCGGCACCGGCGACATGCTGGACGCCGTCCTGGAGGCGCTGCCCGAGGCGCCCGCGCAGACCTTCGGCGCCGGGGTCGGCGGCCCGCGCCGGATCGCCCTCATCGGCCGCCCGAACGTCGGCAAGTCCTCGCTGCTGAACAAGGTGGCGGGCCAGGAGCGGGTCGTCGTCAACGAGATCGCGGGCACCACCCGTGACCCGGTCGACGAGCTGATCGAACTCGGCGGCGTCACCTGGAAGTTCGTCGACACGGCGGGCATCCGCAAGCGCGTCCACCTCCAGCAGGGCGCCGACTACTACGCCTCGCTGCGTACGGCCGCCGCCGTGGAGAAGGCCGAGGTCGCGGTCATCCTGATCGACGGCTCCGAGAACATCTCCATCCAGGACCAGCGGATCGTCACCATGGCCGTCGAGGCGGGCCGCGCGATCGTCCTCGCGTACAACAAGTGGGACACGCTCGACGAGGAGCGCCGCTACTACCTGGAGCGGGAGATCGAGACCGAGCTGGCCCAGGTCGCGTGGGCGCCCCGCGTCAACGTCTCGGCCCGCACCGGCCGTCACATGGAGAAGCTGGTCCCCGCGATCGAGGCGGCCCTCGCGGGCTGGGAGACCCGGGTCCCGACGGGCCGCCTGAACGCCTTCCTCGGCGAACTGGTCGCCGCCCACCCGCACCCGGTCCGGGGCGGCAAGCAGCCGCGCATCCTGTTCGGCACCCAGGCGGGCACCAAGCCCCCGCGGTTCGTGCTCTTCGCCTCCGGCTTCATCGAGGCCGGCTACCGCCGCTTCATCGAGCGGCGTCTGCGCGAGGAGTTCAGCTTCGAGGGGACGCCGATCCACATCTCGGTGCGGGTACGCGAGAAGCGCGGCAAGAAGAAGTAAGCAGCACGTCTCACGTGACTGAGGGCGGCTCCCGATCGGGAGCCGCCCTCAGTCACGTGCAGGTGGTGGTCACAGGCCCCGGCGCGGGCCCGGTGGCAGTG
The DNA here is from genome assembly GCF_053593675.1 of Streptomyces sp. NPDC002156. Lineage (NCBI taxonomy): Bacteria > Bacillati > Actinomycetota > Actinomycetes > Kitasatosporales > Streptomycetaceae > Streptomyces > Streptomyces sp. NPDC002156. Next base: position 40,275 of record NZ_JBSFDA010000070.1, read on the forward strand.
CGGCCGGGATGTGGGTCATCCCGGTGTAGTGCTGCTGCCGCGTGCCCGTCTGCCACACGGCGGTTGCGGTCGCCGTCTGCGTCTGCCCCTGCTGCGCGTCGAGTTGACCGACCCGCTGCCACACGGACGGCTGGCTCCCGCCGGTGCGCGCACTGAACGCCCCCGCGCTGTAGGCGCTGTACGAACCCGACCCGAGCGAGCCGCCGTACGAGGCATGGCCGCTCGGACTGCTCCCGAAGGCCGTGAAGTTCAGCTCCTCCTCGCCACTGCGGTCACCCGGCCGCGACCGGAAGGACTTGCCGTACTCGGCGTAGAGCGCGTCGTAGATCGGCGTCGCCGATGGGCCGCTGGAGTAGGACTGGCGGCGGGGAGCGTCGTAGGTGTGCACACCCCTCCAAACGACCCCAAAGCCCAACAGATGCGGCCACTATCCCGATTTTGCAGGGCGCGAAGCGCCCGCAAAAGGGGCGCGGGGAACTGCGCGACAAGCCACACGCGACCGAGAGCCGCCATCTAACCGAAGCCCCCAACCCCTATGGCGCTCACGTCCCCGCGAGCGGCAACGCACTGGCAACCAACTTGCCGACCCCCGCCGCCTTGTCCAACGCGTCCCGCAACAGATCCTCCCGGGGCTGGCGCCCGATGGACCCCACCGGCGCCGCGAACATCAGCACCTGCTGATGCTTGTTCGCGGCGGCCCGCCAGCTCTCCGTGACCTGGAGCGGCTGGTGCGCCTGCCACCAGGCCACCGCGGACCCGCCGTTCGGCCCCGGCTGCAGTACGGCGTGCAGCTGGCCCGCCGCGAGCAGCACCGACCAGCCGTGCAGCACGGGCGGCACCTCCGTCAGCTCGGTCAGCGGCATGAAGCCCTGCTCGATGAGGAGCGGCAGGAAGTCGTCGCCGACGTCGGTCGTGCCGGGGCGGACGATCGGGGCGGTCGGTTCGACGACCAGGGCGGGGTGCAACTCGCCCTCGATCAGGACGAGTCCGCTGGTGACCCCCAGTACGGCCTGCTCGGGTGGGGCCGTCGGGGCCTCCTCGTCGGCGTTGATGGAGCGGACCGCGCCCTGGAGCTGCTCCTCGGTGACCTGGACGACCTGCGAGGGCAGGCAGCCCGCGTGGGCGAAGGCGAGGACGGCGGTCTCGTCCCCGATGAAGAGGACGGTGCTGGTGCGCTCCTGGGCGGAGTCGCCCGGCGTGCGGCAGGACGTGCAGTCGTAACTGCCCGGGGCGTTGTCGCCGGCGAGCAGCCGGTCGGCTTCTTCGTCGCCGATCTCGGCGCGGACCTCGTCGCTGACATCGAGCATGCGCGGCACGGGTGGCTCCCTCGGGATGCGGTACGTGGCGGGGCCGGGTCGCCCCCGGCCGGTGGGCCCGGACAGTCCGGGCTCATGAAGATGACAACGGGCGATCTGTGGCGGGGGTCACGCTGCACGGCGAACGGAATCGAACCATCACATGCACACGGTCACGTTGGGTACGGAATCGAGCACTCCATGTCAAGTAACGGACAGGTTACGGAAGTTGGTTTGGTGAACTGACTCACAGTTTGTCCGAGTAGCTGGTCGACAAATCAGGAAATGCGCGAATGAAGTGGGTGGCCGAGATTCGCTGCTACCCACGGTAACTATCAACTGGCCTGGGGCAACAGGGAATTGGTTGTTAACGGGTCGTCAGGGTCCATAGATTCCTCCGCTGTGTGCAGAGAGCACCGCTTGGGTACGTCCGCCGGCCGCGCAGAACCAGACATCGCGCAGCACCACCGCCGACGGACGGGGCGGAGTGTGCCGACCGCGTCACCGCGCGGCCGACACGTTCCGGTCAGGGGGAGCCCGGGTCCGTAGAGAGGGATCTACATGTCCGAATGTGCCGATAGTTACACCCGCAAGTCGCGCAAGACGGCGGTCCTCGCCGGGGCGGCACTGCTCGCCCCTCTTGGTCTGCTGGCCGCGACCGGCAACGCCGCGGCAGCGGACAGCGGGGTGTGGGACCGCATCGCCCAGTGCGAGAGTGGCGGCAACTGGCACATCAACACCGGCAACGGCTACTACGGAGGACTCCAGTTCTCCGCGAGCACCTGGCGCGCCTACGGCGGTACGGCCTACGCGGCCACCGCCGACGGGGCCACCAAGTCCCAGCAGATCTCCGTCGCCACCAAGGTCCAGAACGCCCAGGGCTGGGGCGCGTGGCCGACCTGTTCGTCGCGCGCCGGAGCCTCTGGGAGCGCTCCCGCCGCATCGGGCTCCGACTCGGGCTCCGGTTCGGCCGGCACCAAGTCGACGAAGAAGTCGACCAAGAAGGCGACCGGTTCCGGCGAGTCCGCCGCGTCCAAGGTCCCGTCGCAGGCGCCCGAGCGCGCGCCTGCCCACACCAACCGCAGCTCGTCCCGCGGTGACGGCGACTACACCGTCCGCGCGGGCGACACCCTGAGCGGCATCGCCGCCCGGTACACGACCACCTGGCAGCACCTGTACGCCGCCAACAAGGCCGTCATCGGCGACAGCCCCGACCTGATCGTGCCCGGACAGAGGCTCGACATCTGAGCCGCTCCCCCTGAGTCGGGCACGGTGCCCCATCCGGTCCGGACCGGATGGGGCACCGGTGTCATCTGGGCGGGTCGGCGAGTTCGGAGGCCTCCCCGCCGAACACGACCGCGCCCCGGCGGAGTTCGTACACGAGGGCCCGGCGGCCGTGCAGGGCGGGCGGCAAGCGCTGCTCGGCGACGATCACACAGGCGTCCAGCGTGCTCAGGAGCCCGTACGTGTGGGCCGCGACCACCGGTGACATGCCCTGCGCGGGCTCGTCGACGAGCACCACGCGCGCGCGTGCCAGCAGGGCGCGGGAGAGCGCGAGCATGCGCTGCTCGCCGCCGGAGAGCGTGCCCGCGCGGCGCGACAGCAGGGGCTTCAACTGCGGATAGGCGTCGAGTGCGGGCGTGGGGTCGGCGGCCGTCAGCTCCAGGTTCTCCCGGACCGTCAGCGACCCGAACACCGCCTGGCGTTCCGGCACCAGGCACAGTCCGCGCCGGGCCCGCTCGTACGGCGGCATCCGGGTCACGTCGACGCCGTCCCACACCACCGCGCCCCCGGACAGCGGCACCGCTCCGGCGAGGGCGCGCAGGACGGTCGTACGGCCGGAGCCGTTGCGGCCGAGCAGGACGGTGAGCCCAGGCCCCGGGGCGGTGAGGGAGACGCCGTGCAGGGCCTCCAGCGGGCCGTAGCGCACGCGCGCGTGCCGCAGGGCGAGGGTGGTCATCGGCCCACCGTCGCTTCCAGGGCGGCGAGGACCTGGTCGGGCGGCCCGGACGCGACGATCCGGCCCGCCGTCAGGACGTGGACCTCGTCGGCCAGGTCGGCGACCAGGTCGAGGTCGTGCTCGACGACCAGCAGGGCGGTGCCGTCGGCGGCGAGGGCGCGCAGCACGCGGGTCAGCGCGGCGACCTCGGCGGTGTCGAGACCGGCGGCGGGTTCGTCGAGGAGCAGGACGCGCGGGCTCCCGGCGAGCGCCCGGGCCAGTTCGACGCGGCGCAGGGTGCCCGTCGGCAGGTCGGCGGCGGGCAGCGAACGTACCGGTCCGTGGAGCCCGAGCAGCCGCAACGCCCGTTCCACCGCCGCCGGGTCGGTGACGCGGCCCTGTTCGGCGCCCACGCGGACGTTCTCCGCCACCGTCAACGACGGGAAGACCGCCAGTTGCTGGAAGGTCCGGGCGACACCGAGCCGGGTCCGGGCATGGGCGGCGAGCCTGGTGATGTCCCGCGTCCCGTAAAGCACCCTCCCGCGCGTGGGACGCACGGTTCCGGCGAGACAGTGGAAAAGGGTGCTCTTCCCGGCCCCATTGGGCCCGACGACCGCGGTGACCCGTCCCGGCCGGACGTCGAGATCCACCCCGTCGAGCGCCGTGAAGCCGTCGTAGCGGACATGGAGGCCACGCGCGCGGAGGAGCGGTGCGGGGGAGGAGACCCTGGGACCGGCGGCGGCCCCGGGAAGCCACCGAGGAGGCGGGGCGGTCGGGGGAACCGGCAGAGCCGCGTGAGCTGGAGCGGGCGGGCCGACGGTCTGCCGTGCGCCCTTGCCCAGCAGCCGTCCGCGCGGAGCGGCCTCCGGCTGTCTGTGCGGGTCGGCCTCTGACGGTCCGTGCCGCGCTGTCTCCGGCTGTTCGTGCAGGGCTGTGTCCGGCGGTTCGTGCGGTGCGCCTTCCGGCCGTCTGTGTGGTGCGGCTTTCGGCGGTTCGTGCGGTGCGCCTTCCGGCCGTCTGTGTGGTGCGGCTTTCGGCGGTTCGTGCGGTGCGCCTTCCGGCCGTCCGTGCGGTGCGCCTTCCGGCTGTTCGTGAGGGGCGCCCTCCAGCCGTCCGTGTGGTGCGGCTTCCGGCGGTCCGGGCCGCGGCGCCTCCGGCCGTCCGTGCGCTGCCGTCTCCGGCCGCCCGTGCCGTGTGTCTCCCGATCTCCCACGCCCTGCGGCCTTCAGCCGCCCCCGCGCGGCAACCCCCAGCGGCGTCAGCCGCGTCGTCCGTCTCGGCCGCAGCCGTTCCATCAGCGTGCGCAGGGCCTCGTACGGGCCGCCCGGGAAGCGGCCCACCAGGGCTGCCAGGACGCCGATCAGGGCGGCCGCCACGCCACCCCGCGCGCCCGCGTCCAGGCCCACCAGCAGGGCCGCGGCCGTCAGCGCGCCCAGGGTGCTGTCGGCGCCCAGGACCACCACCGCGGCGAACCACAGCAGGCCGCGTACGGGGTCGAACGCGCCGGGGTCGAAGGCGCGCAGGCCCATCGTGAGGAGGGCGCCGCCCAGAGCGGCCAGGGCGGCGCCCGTGACGAAGGCCAGCAGCTTCAGGGATGGGACCTGGACCCCTGACGCCGACGCGCCCTGTTCGTGGTCCCGCATCGCGGCCAGGGCCCGGCCCGTACGGCCCGTGCGCAGGAACCGCGTCGCCAGCAACGCGACCGCCAGTAGTGCCAGTTCCAGGACGTAGTACGCGCGGTCGCCCTCGAAGCCCGCCGGGCGGTGGACCGTCAGGCCCGCCGTGGCGTACGGCTGGGCGAAGACGAAGCGGCTCACCCCGACGCCCACCGCGAACGTGGCCAGCGCAAGGGCCAGGCCGTGGCGGCCGATCGCCGGCCAGCCCGTCAGCAGGCCCAGGGGAGCCACCAGGAGCACCGCCAGCGCCAGCGCGGCCAGTTCGGGGAGCCGGGGCAGGCCGGGGAAGCGGCCGGCCGCCAGCAGGGCCGTGAAGAGGGCGCCCAGGCCCGCGTACGCCGCCTGGCCCAGCGAGATCTGGCCGCCGCGGCCGGTCACCACCACCAGGGACAGCAGCACCACGCCCAGCGCCGGCACCTGGACCGACGTATGCAGGTCGGAGCCCGCGAAGCCCAGGGGGAGGAGAAACAGCACCCCCGCCACGATCCACGCGCCCGGCGGGGTCGGTACGCGGGCCGTCGCCGCGCGCGGGAGCGCGTCGCGCGTGCCGATGCCGGGCAGGACCAGGGCCGCGACCAACAGCGCGACCACGAACAGGTTGGTGGCGACGGCCTGGAGCAACGGCTGGGCCCAGCCCGACGGGTGAAGGCGCGTCAGCTGACTCTGGGCGACCCCGATGCCCAGAGCGACCAGCACCGCCACCGGGAGCGAGCGCATCCGGGCCGCCACCGCGACGGCCACCACCTCCATCACCAGCAGCGGCATGCCGTACGGGTCCAGGCGGACGTACGGGGCCAGCAGTACGCCCGTCAGGCCCGCGGTGAACGAGCCGAACGCCCAGCCCGCCGCGGCCACCCGGTCCGCGTCGACGCCGTTCAGCACCGCCAGCGGCCGGTCGTCGACCACCGCGCGCAGCTCCCGCCCGAACCGCGTCCACCGCGTGACCGCGCCCACGGCGACAGCCAGCACCAGGGCCACCGCCAACTGCCCCCACGGATCCGCCGACACCAGCTCGGGCGCGTCCGCCCGCGCCCCAGGACCCCACACCAGGACGGCCCCGCCCACCAGCAGGACGAACACGCCGATCGACGCGACCAGGGTCTGCGCCGGATCGCCGCCCAGGACCGCGAGCGGCCGGAACACGAACCGCTCCAGGGCCATGCCGATCGCCGGGGCCAGTACGAACAGCGTCACCAGGGCGCCGAGCCACAGCGGCCAGCCCCACTCGACCGTGCACTGCCGCAGCGCGTACGCGCACACCATCGCGATCGCGCCGTGCGCGAAGTTCAGCACGCCGGTCGCGCGGTACGTGACGATCAGACCGATGCCGGTGAGCGCCGCCGCGCCGCCGATCGAGAGACCCGCGAGGGTGAGGTCGTACGTCAGGGACGCCATCGGTCAGTCGTCCGCCGAGTCCGGCTCGCAGATCGGACAGGGGGCCAGCTCGCCGGTCGCCAGGAGCTTGCCGTCCACCGGTACCGCCTCCGGCTTCCCGGCGACCAGCGGACAGTCCGCGCGGTGCCACAGGGTGCCGCCCGGCACCATCAGCAGCCGGCCGCTGACGGCCACAGGAGCGGTGACCGGCTCTCCGGTGGCCTCGGCGGGCTCCGCGGCCACCAGGAGGCCGTACAGCTCCTCCACGCGGGCCGCGGCGAGCGTGTCCCGGCTGTGGGCGAGGAGGACGGCACCCGCGACGATCAGGGCGGCCCCGGGGACCGTGCAGGACGCGAGGTACGGCAGCTGCCGCTCGGCGAAGCGCTCGCCCGAGACGCCGTACCAGCCGAGCACGCACAGCACCGCGCCCGCCGCCAGTGCGGCCCAGCCCGTCCAGAGGACGGGACGCACGGTCCGCGGTCGAGCCGATCGAGCTGTCTGCATCCTTGGCTCCCACACGTCGTGTGTCCTGGCTGTGTCTGTCCAAGCCGGCCAATGGCTTGCACTATGCCCGCTGTCAGCTGACCCTGAAAGCACCGGGCATGCCTGGCCCGGACCGACACCCGGTGGTGAGCCAGATGGTTCTCGGGAGCGACCTCAGGCGGGGGAACGCACGGCGGGGCACGGCCATCACGGCCGCCCTGGTGCTCTTCCTCGGCCCGGCCCTCGCGGCGTGCAGCGACGACGACGGCGGAGGAGGCGGTGACGCGACCACGTCCACACCGTCCGTGTCCACGGAACCGACGGGCGCGACCGAGACGTCCGCGGCGCCGACCGGCGACGGTCCGGCCGATCCCGTCGCCGCCGAGAAGGAGATCCGGCAGAACTGGGTGAAGTTCTTCGACCCGGCCGTCTCCCTGAAGGACAAGCAGGCCGTCCTGGAGAACGGCGACAAACTGGGCCTGCTGCTCCAGGCCTTCAGCGGCGACCAGCGGGGCGGACAGGTCGAGGCGAAGGTCGAAGACGTCGAGTTCACCTCGCCGACCACGGCCAGTGTGAACTACGCGCTTCTCCTGGAGGGCGCCACGGCCCTGCCCAACGCCTCCGGCACCGCCGTCGAACAGGACGGCACCTGGAAGGTCACCGTCAACACGCTCTGCGCGCTGGTCGGGCTGAGCGGCAATGCGTCGACGGCTCCGGGGTGTTGAGTCGGCCGCCCTGGGGCTGCTGCTCCTCCTGAGCGCGGCCTGCGGCAGCCGCCTCCCGGAGAGCGACTTCGAGCACCGCGGTACCCGGACGACACCGTCGGCCGGTACGGCGCCCATCCGCGTCGGCATCATCGCCAGCGCCACCAGCCCGGTCGGCGCCACCGCCTTCACCGGCCCCCGGGACGGCGCGAAGGCCTGGTTCGAGCGGCTCAACGCGCGCGGGGGCATCGAAGGCCGCCCGGTCGAGGTCCGGCTGTGCGACGACGGCGGCAGCGGAGTCGGCAACAACGAGTGCGTGCACGAACTGATCGACGAGGACAAGGTCGTCGCCCTGGTCGCCACCACCGCCCTCGACTACGCGGGCGCCGACCTCGTCGCACGCGCACGCGTGCCCGACATCGGCGGCCAGCCGATCGGCGCGGCCTACGACACCTACCCGCACCTGTACGGCATCTACGGCAGCCTCGCGCCCAGAAACGGCACCCCGGGCTGGGGCGGGCGGTTGTACGGGGGCACGGAGGTCTACCGGTACTTCGTGCGCGAGCACGGGGCCCGTACGGCCGCCGTCGTCTCGTACAACCAGGCCGCCTCGGCCGCGTACGCCCGGCTGGTCGCCCGGGGTCTCAAGGCCGAGGGCTACGACGTGGTCACCGAGGCGGTCGACTTCGCGCTGCCCAACTTCCGCGCGGCGGCGGCCGACCTGAAGGAACAGGGCGCCGACCTCGTCTTCGACGCCCTCGACACCCACGGCAACGCCCAACTGTGCGAGGCGATGGACGAGGTGGACGCGAAGGTCACCGCCAAGGTGACGAACGTACAGAACTGGACCTCCACCGTCCCCGAGGACTACAAGGACTCCCCGCGGTGCCGCAACGCCCTCTGGGCGACCGGATCGAGCCGCAACCACGAGGACACGGAACAGGCCGCCGTACGGGAGTTCCGGGACGCGACCAAGGGGCTGAAGACGCGTTCCCAGTGGCAGTTGGAGGGCTGGGCAGCGGCGAGGTGGTTCACGGACGCGGCGAAGTCGTGCGCGGGAACGGGCATCACGCGCGCGTGCGTCGACGGTTTCATGAACCGGAGCGAGAACTACACCGCCGGAGGCCTGCTGCTCCCGGTCTCCTTCGAGCGGCTGGCAGAACCGCCGACGACGCGCAGGACGTGTCTGTCGGTCGCCCGGTGGCGGGACGGCAAGGGATGGGTCTCGCAAGGGGACATGAACAGCGACTGTTTCGACGTGCCGCAGCTGCCGTACAGCCCTTGATACAGACTTCGACCATGTTGGAGACCTCGGCACGACTCCTGCGCCTGCTCTCGCTGCTCCAGGCCCATCGAGAATGGTCCGGCGCCGCCCTGGCCGACCGGCTCGGGGTCACCCCGCGGACCGTGCGCCGGGACGTCGACCGGCTGCGCGAGCTGGGGTATCCGGTCAACGCGAGCCCCGGTACGGGCGGGGGCTACCAGTTGGGCGCGGGCGCCGAGCTGCCGCCGCTGCTGCTGGACGACGACGAGGCCGTCGCCGTGGCCGTGGGGCTGCGGACCGCCGCCGGGCAGGGCATCGAGGGCATCGGCGAGACCTCCGTACGGGCACTGGCCAAACTCGAACAGGTGCTGCCCGACCGGCTCCGCCGGCGTGTCGGGGCGCTGAACGCCTTCACGGTGCCGATGCTGCGCGGGCCGCAGCCCTCCGCCGTCGACCCGGCCGTCCTCACCGAACTCGCCCACCTCTGCCGGGACACGGAACGGCTGCGCTTCGAGTACCGGGGACACGAAGGAGCCGTGTCCCGGCGTACCGTCGAGCCGCACCGCCTGGTGTGCACCGAGCGGCGCTGGTATCTCGTCGCCTGGGACGTCGACCGCGCCGACTGGCGGACCTTCCGCGTGGACCGTATTACGCCGAAGCCGCCGCACGGACCGCGCTTCGCCCCGCGCAAGCCCCCTGCCGACGATCTCGCCGCCTATGTCTCCCAAGGGGTCTCCACGCGCGCGTACGCCTCGCACGCCGTCGTCCGGCTGCTGGTGCCCCTCGCGGAGGCCGCCGAGCGGATCTCGCCCTCCGCCGGGACGCTGGAGCCCGACGGGGAAGAGGCCTGTGTGCTGCGCACCGGGGCCGCGAGTCTCGATGTGATGGTCGTCCACATCATGCTGACGGGCTTCGACTTCGAGGTGCTGGAGCCCAGGGAACTCGTCGACGTGATCAGGACCGCCCGGGACCGACTGTCCCGCGCGGTGGCCCGGCCGGCTGTTACCGAGAGGGGATCCGGGGCGGCGTCCTGAAGCTTCGGTGCGGGGGTTCTGTGTGGAAGTCGTGGGTGTTTCATGCGCTCTGCCGTCCGGGTGACGACCGAGACGCGTGGCATCACCATGTATGGCGTGTGTAAGCGGCGCGTAAGGCGCCGGGGTGGAGATGAGCGGCGCAATTCGCCGTCCCCGAGTCGTCCTTCCGGCGTTCTTGGACGGGGTTTAACGGGGTTTATCGGGGGCTCTCGGAGGGGTGGTGAATTAGCCATGCATGATGATTATCGCTCGAAACAAGTGTCGTGATCCTGTGACAGAAGCGTGACCGGAGTCGTACCGGGAGATGCGAGGTGTCGGCGGCCGGGCTTTCCCCGGCCGCCGCCGGGCGCCTACGGTGACGGGCATGGCATCCATTCCCAGGCCCGAAGAACCTCAGGACAATCCGGACTCGTATGTCGGCCTCGACTCGACGCGGGCCGAGCGGCTCGCCCGGGAGCGCGGCTGGTCCGCGGTGCGGTCGCTGCCGCCCGGGGCGATCATCACCATGGAGTACCGGTCGGGACGGCTCAACTTCGAGGTCGCCGACGGCAGGGTGAAGCGCTGCTGGAAGGGCTGAGGCGACGCTGGTGCCCCCCCTGCGGCTCAGCCGTTGCCGGGCAGCGGGCGGGCCGAGGGGGCGCCGGTGCCGCGCGGGGCGC